>NZ_JAMYPD010000007.1:0-263978 GCF_040320195.1 Mesorhizobium sp. M0768
CCGCCGCGCAGCTCGGGCGGCGGGCTTTTCCGTACCCAGCTCCAGCGTCTGCAAATCGCAAATCAAGGTCCGTCCTCGGGGCGAGGAGTGAGCACGGTATGATTGATGGTGTCGGGCAGGCAGGGACTGGGCAGGCAGGTTGTTCGGACTGACGCGGTGGTCATGGCATCGATATCCGTAACCAGCACCATTCTCGCGTAGTGCCGCGGCCACAGCGGCTCTCCAAACAGGACGAAGACGCCGCCAATCATCAAGGCCAGCAACATGAGTGCCGTAACATTTGCAAATATCTCGCCGTAGCGCATGAAGGCAGCCTGTCCCGTTCGGAAAGCGATTTCAGCCTGTGACAGCGGCGACCAGGACGGCGCCGAAAGCCGGCGCTACTATCCTTGACGCCCCGCGAACGCCGCCTTCCATTGGATCCTCCCCGAACAAGCCGGGTAAATAACGGCACTCTCGGTGCTTTGTTCCCGGCCGTGTGGCCGGACGACAACCGCGTCACACAGGCCGTGTGTGGGGCGGCCTTTCGTTTGCAAAAGGCACTCTTCGCTCTCATTGATGCGCGGCAGCGAGGTCCTTGACATGACGTTCGTGCATTTGCAGCACCGGCAGCGTCTTCTTGGCAAACTCCTTCATCGCCGGATCGTCGCCGGAATTCGCGTAAGCGGAAAACAGCGCCACCGCTTCCTTATGCGCCTGGGTCTGCATGTCGATATATTTTGATTGGAAACTGTCCCCGCTGGCCTCCTTGAGTTGGTCGAGCAGCGCTTGGTGCTTGGTGTCCAGCGACGGGCCGGCCGGCGCGGTGGCCGAAGTCGTCTGCCCCATGCTGAGCGCCGCCTTGAAGTCCTCGCCGGCCTTGGTATGGTCCGTGACCATTTGCGCCGCGAAGGCCTTCACATCGTCAGCCGTCGCCTGCGTCTGCGCAAGTCGGCTCGATTCGATTTCAAATGTATTGGCGATGGGCACGGTCTTGACGAATGTCGCGGTGTCAACCTTGCTCATGGTGTCGGTCGTCAGCGGCGTCAGCGTCGCCGATTGGGCAAAAACAGCCAAAGGCGCGCCGGCCATCATCGCTGCCGCAGTGATGGATAGAAGCGTTTTCATGGGGGTTCTCCGAGGCTGATGTCATCCCTCCGATGGCTCAACGCGGAAGCTGCGACGAGGTTGCCTGGTCGCAGTGGCCACAGCCGCCGCGAGCCAAACAAATGATTTAAATAAAACACGCCGGCTGGGTCCTGCAAAGTGCAACGCAACCCGTAGGACCGTACGGAATCGTACAAGCTCTTTCGCTTTGCCGCAGTCTTGCTATCGTCTGCCGGGACAGATGGGTGGAGGCTTCCGTGGGGCAGATCAAGTCGCCGCTTGGAATCGGTATTGATACCGACAAAGCCGTTCATATCGTCATGGCCGACTACAATTCGGGCGACATTCTCTCGACCACTGTCGTCATAGCCGATTTGCGCAAACGCTTTCCCTGGTTCCGGCAAACCGACGAGGAACTGGTTGGCTTCATCGTTCGGGCGCTGGACGGTCGGGAGATCGCGGTCAGCTTCGACCACCGCTGCCGTTAGACGGCCGATTTCATCACCAATGAGGCCGCGGAGCGTACGCTCCGCAGCCTCATCACAGACTATGATAAACCGGGCGCTTACTTGCCGCAGTGGTTGTCGTTCACCGTCGGCGCCATCGTGCCCGGAGACTTGCCGGTCGCGTCGGGCAGAGCCCCCTGCGGGCCTGGTGGGCAATTCCGGTCGGCATTCGAATTCGTCGTTGAGAAATCGCGAATGCTGTTGGTGATGGTCGAATCCGTGCCGGTGTCAGGGCCGCCATTATCCGGGACTACTATCGTCCGCCCGCTGCCGTCGGCAGCGGCCCCGGAGGGATCGCCGACGTTCTGGGCCATCGCTGACGTGGCCAGACCGATCGTAAGCGCCGAAGCTGCGAGAATTTTCGTGAGCATGATGCTTCTCCTTTTTACGAGGGTCGTCGCGTTGCGACTACGAAAACAACCGTTCGGGCGGGCGAAGGTTCCGACAAATTCCCCATGAATTTCAGCATGTTCTTGGGTGTTCAAGGCGGCCGCCATGCCATTCTCCGCGGGCATGCATCTGTGGACTTTTCTGACGGCCCGGCCCGGTATTTTGCTCGCCGCATGAGCGTACGCCTTACCGTCCCGCCGGAACAGGAATGCTCCTTGTGAGTTCATACCTTTGTACAATGCGACGCGCTGATGCGAATGGCGGCAGCGCAAACAAGGAGAGCAGACATCATGGGCCTTGGAACCATTCTCATCATCATCTTGGTCCTTGCCTTGCTTGGCGGCTTCAGCGGCTTGGGCGGCGGACCGTTCTATGGCACCGGCTATTACGGTGGTGGCGGCCTCGGCTTGGTGCTGCTTATCGTCATTATCCTGGTCCTGCTTGGGCGCATTTGATGCATGTCGTGCAAAAGCATGCCCTCGGGCTTGACCCGAGGGTGTGCAGCGGTTTTGTGATAACGACATGCATAAAACAGGAAGTAAGCGCGTCGCATGAGGCCGGCCAAACGCGACACGCGTTAGTGTCACGCTCGCGACAAAAACGCCTGCCGCTTGGTAATTAGCGCCGGGCGTTTTTGTCGTGAAAAGACTAGATTTCCAAGATCCTTGGCAAACCGGGACCCTGGCTAGAAAGGGCGACTCGGTGCCGAACCTTTCGGCGCCGAGGACGCCACCATAGCAGCAGCTTATTGTTGGCGATCGGCGGCCAGCGCTTCTTTCAGATCGGCGTTGAGCACACCCTCGTTGAACAGCGACATGATACGGGCTGCCAACCGCTCGCGGACAGGACTGTCGTCCGCAACACCCAACTCGCGGCAGCAGTCGTCGAGCGCTTTTCTCAGCACGCTCAGTTCGGCTGGAGTTGCTGCACCTTGCATCGGCATGCCATCCTCCCTTGAAAAGGGCGAAAGCGCGAAGCGTCTTTCAAGCGTCCACTCGCCGTGCCTGTGTGGACGACTCCAATTCAATTAGCGCCGCTCTCGTCCAAACTCAATGTACGGAAATTACCAAGCAGACAGTTTGGGAACGACTGCCTTGCACCTGCATTGTTGCTGCGATCCAACCCACCCCTCATTTGGATCACTGGGCGTAGCCCACGACGCCCGAATGGAGCCCGTTGCATCCCTCGCGACGGGCTCTTTTCGAGCCCGGCGATCTCAATTGTCGTTTTCGTACCAAACCGACTTTGGTACGTTTCCAACTCTAACTTTCAGCCGGATGTTTTCGTAGGCAAGCGGCAGGAGAAACTGCCGTGCATCGATTCATTTTTTTATTTAGTAGGCTCCATACCTTTCAGTGCTTATATAAGCGTTATCGTCCGCAGGTTATACCGGGCGCGGACGGCTGGGAGATAAAAAGGCTCTTGCCCTGTTTTGGGCCCAGCTATGTCTGATCCAGCAAATTCCAATAAAAATCCGTACAAAAACAAGCTGTTGCGCCGAATGAGCGCCGGCGATTTCGCATCTCTCGAGCCGCACATCGAGCGCTGTTCGCTGGAGTTACGGCAATCGCTCGAAGTGTCCGGATCGCCGATCGAGGCCATTTATTTCCTCGAGGACGGCATCGGTTCGGTGGTTGCGAAAATGCCGAACGGCAGCGATGCGGAAGTTGGCCTTGTCGGCTTGGAAGGTATGACCGGCTCGGCCCTGATAATGGGCGACGACCGTACGGTCCATGATTGCTATGTGCAGCTGGCGGGAGAAGCTGCCAGGATCGACGCCGAGCCGTTCAAGGCGGCGCTGACGCAAAGCCCGACGCTGCGGCTGTTCTTGCTGCGCTACGTGCAATATCTGCATGTCCAGACTGGCTATACCGCGCTGGTCAACGCGCGATCGAAACTTGAAGACCGGCTGGCGCGCTGGCTTCTCATGTGTGACGATCGGGTGGACGGCGGCCGGCTGACGATCACGCACGAATTCCTGTCGATCATGCTTGGCGTAAGGCGCCCGGGTGTAACGGTCGCGCTGCAGCTGCTCGAGGGGCGAGGGCTCATCCGGTCCCGCCGCGGCGAAATTATCATCCGCGATCGCGATGGTCTCGTCGCACTGGCGGATGGCGGCTACGGCCTGGCCGAGGCCGAATATACCCGCCTGGTCGAGCATATCGGCGAGCGCTGACGGCGCTTTTCTGGCCGATTGCTGCCGCAGGTCGAAGGCCCCTGCGACACCACACGGCGGGTCGGAAAAATTTGCAAAGCTGCCGGACCGTCAGGGAACTTGTTTCCCGTCGGAGGGTTATCGGACGCCTCCACTTTGCGAGGCGGCACCAACCATTCGGGAGAGGATCATGGCGACTACGAAAAAGGCCGCGAAGGCGGCAAGCAAGGGCCTTGAGGATCTGTTCCTCGACGGGCTCAAAGACCTCTACTACGCCGAGAAGAAGATACTGAAAGCGCTGCCCAAAATGGCCAAGGGCGCGGAGTCGGAAGAAGTGACCGCCGCCTTCGAGAAACACCGCATGGAAACCGAAGGACATGTCGACCGCCTCGAGGAGGTGTTCGACAAATTCGGCAAGCCGGCCCGCGGCAAAACCTGTCCGGCGATTGACGGCATCATCGAAGAGGGCTCGGAAATGCTCGAGGAGTATAATGGTGCTCCTGCACTCGACGCCGGACTTGTCGGCGCAGCGCAGTCTGTCGAACATTACGAGATCGCTCGCTACGGCACTTTGATCGCGTGGGCGGAAGAACTTGGCAAGAGCGACGTTGTCGAGCTGCTCAGGGCAACTCTCAAGGAAGAGATCGCGACCGACGAAGCGCTTTCCAAGCTCGGCGAAAGCGGCGTCAATGAGCGCGCCATGCAGGAAGCCGCCTGATTTCAAAACCGCAACCGAGCCTTGGTTGCCAAGGCTCGGTTGGCCGCGGCGAACCGGTGAAATTCTGCATTGGTCCGTCATGAACGGTAGAGCGGGCAGCAAGCGCCTTGAAGCGGTGACTCGGGACGGACTTACTCGATCTGCTCGAACGTGCATTGCCGCGGCTGCTTGTCCGGCCGCCAGCGCAACAGCTTGGTTCCGTGCCGGAACCGGTCGCCTGTCACATGGTCGAACCGAACCTCGACCACCAGTTCAGGCTTTATCGGTTCCCATTGTCCGCTCCGCTCCGTGCTCCAGCGGCTTGGTCCGCCCGGCGCCTTGCCGGTGAAACCTGGTTTGGCCCGCAGTTTTTCCAGCCGTCTGGTCAGCGCCGCCCTGTCGTTCTTGCCGATGGTCGAAGTGAATCCGACATGATCCAGCCTGCCTTCGTTATTGTAGAGGCCAAGCAGCAGAGATCCGACTTCGTTGCTGCCGGCGAGATAGCGAAAGCCGCCGACCACGCAATCCGCAGTGCGCAGCCGCTTGACCTTGACCATGGCGCGCTCGCCGGGCCGGTATGGCTCGGCGATCAGTTTTGCAACAACACCGTCGGTCGAGCCGTGGCCGGCGCCCTGCAGCCAGCGCTCGGCGGTGGCGGCGTCGTGCGTATATTTGGACAGGTGCAGTTGGGGCCGTGCCGCCGACGCGACAAAGGCCTCAATCGCCTGCCTCCTGGTGGTGAGAGGCTCTTCGATGATGATCCTGCCGCCGGGTTCGGCCAGCATGTCGAACAGGACCAGCATGGCAGGCGTCTCGAGGCTCAACTTGCGGATCCTGCTTTCGGCGGGATGAAGGCGCATTTGCAGGGCCTCGAACGAGGACGATCCGTCGACCTCGATGACAATCTCGCCGTCGGCAACAAACCGTCGCGAGCTCACATCGCGCAGCACCGCGACCAGTTCGGGAAAATAGCGGCCAAGCCGCTTGCCCGATTTTGCACGCAGATCGACGGCATCGTCGCCCTTGAACACGAGGCAGCGAAACCCGTCCCATTTCGGCTCGTATTGCCAAAGCCCGTCGCCGCCAGGGATTGCATCGGCGGCTTTGGCTTCCATCGGACGAAGGTCGAGCGGCAACGGAAATGCGGTCATGGCCGGTCCGCGCCGCCGCTACGGCATTCGCTACCGCCGTCGGCCATTCCTCTGTGCCCCGCTTTGCCGCCTCGGCGCCTCGCGGCCGGTTTGCTCGGGCGAAGGCGACAGCGGATCAACCTCGTCGGTCCCGCCGATCTCCTTGGTGATGCGATAGGCCAGATAAGCGACGGCTCCGGCAAGCAGCAAGCGGACCATGACTGCAAATCCTTCGTTGGTGTGAACCCACCAACCCGCAGGCCGAAGGTTTTGTTCCGCCGCTGCCCATCGCCGGGGTGAATCGTCGGCGGCGCAACCAAAATCCAAGCGCATCGTTTGTTGCTTATCGACGAAAAGAATTTGCGATGAAGACGCTCTTGCCCTTGTTCGCTTTGACCTTGGCGCTATTCCTGGCCAGCAGCGCTTGGCCTGACGGGTGAACGGGATGCTCCTCGTTGTTCCGGTCTGGCAGGACATCGCGGCACGACTGCTTCTGACCGCGCTCGCCGGCCTGTTGATAGGCCTCAACCGCGAGGCGCGCGGGCACGCGGCGGGGCTACGCACCACCGTGCTGGTCGGATTGGCCGCCGCCATCACAATGATCCAGGCCAGTATTCTGCTCGAGACCGTTGGCAAGCACCCGGATTCGTTTGCAACGATGGACGTCTTGCGCTTTCCGCTGGGCGTGTTGACCGGCGTCGGCTTTATCGGCGGTGGCGCCATTCTTCGCCGCGGCAATCTTGTCAGCGGCGTCACCACGGCGGCCACGTTGTGGGTGATGACGGCGATCGGATTGGCTTTCGGTGGTGGCCAATACGGCTTGGGCGCGGCCGGCACGGCGCTGACGCTGGCCACCTTGCTGGTCCTGAAATGGGTGGACCTTCGAATGTCGCGCGAACACCATGCCCAGTTGGCACTGACCTGGAAGGCCGCGGCTCGACAGGAGCTCGATGCGCTCATCGGGCCGCTTGGCTACCGGGCACGCCTCGTCGCGATAGAGAGGCGCCCGGATCTCAAAGACCCTGTTTTCTCGTTCGAGATCAGTTGGAGGCGGCCGGACACTGGGGCACCGCCAATGGATCTGCTGGAATCGGTGGGCGAGCATTGCGAGATCCAGAAGTTTGATCTCCTCAGCGAACCTGCCCGCTAGCTGGCGGCTTGCAACGATCGCGGCCTGAATCGGGCCATAGCTTCTCCACACCCCTTTCGATACCTATCTGTCGAGGCAGGACTCAAGGAGCAAGCAAAAGACCGTGGCACAGCGATCGGGAAGTGCTGATCTCCCACTTCACGGCGGGCGCGTACCGAAATGGCTCGGCGACCGCATGACGCGGCTTGGCGCGGTCATGTGCGAGGCGATCATCCACCATTACGGCCGCGATGAATTGCTGCGCCGGCTGGCGCATCCGTTCTGGTTCCAGTCTTTTGGCGCCGTGATGGGGATGGACTGGCATTCCTCCGGCATCACCACCAGCGTCGTCGGAGCGTTGAAGCGCGGTCTGTCGCCGCTCTCCGGCGAGCTCGGCATCCACGTTTGCGGCGGCCGCGGCGCGCATTCGCGCAAGACCCCGCACGAGCTTGCCCTGATCGGCGAGCGTGTCGGCCTCGACGGGCAAGGCCTCGCGACTGCCAGCCGGCTTGTCGCCAAGGTGGACAGCGCCGCGGTCCAGGACGGTTTCGATCTCTATCTGCACGGCTTTATCGTCACCGACGACGGCAACTGGGTGGTGGTGCAGCAGGGCATGAACGGCGACAGCAAGGTGGCGCGCCGCTATCACTGGCTGTCCGAAGGCCTGAAGAGCTTTGTCGACCAGCCGCATGCTGCCATCGAGGGCGCCAATCAGGGCGAGATCGTCAACCTGACCGACCGCCGCGCCGAAGCGTCGCGCCAGGGACAACTGGACCTTCTGCACGGCCTTGGACCGGATCGCATCGTGAGGGAGCTTGCCGCTTTGGAGCGGGGTTCGGCGCCAGCGCCGGAGCCGGCACAAAAGCTGCTGCCGCATCTGGTGATGCCGGCGCACCACGATGTGCGCGAAAGCGATGTCGTCATGCGCCGCCTGCACGGCAACATCGCCGCGGCGGCCGAGCGCGGCCCGACAGATTTCGCCGGGCTTCTCCTCGTGCCCAATGTCGGCGCGCGCACGGTGCGGGCGCTGGCGCTCGTCGCCGAAGTCGTGCATGGCGCGCCGTGCCGTTTTTCCGATCCAGGCCGTTTCTCGCTGGCGCATGGCGGTAAGGACAGGCACCCGTTCCCCGTGCCGCTGAAGGTCTATGACGAGACGATCGGCGTGCTGAAGTCGGCTGTCCAGAAGGCCAGGCTCGGCCGTGACGAAGAGATCGGCGCGTTGCGGCGGCTGGACGACCAGTCGAGGCAGGTCGAGCGCTATGTCACCGGCCCAAGCCTGAAGGAAATAGTCGCCGGGGAGTTCGAGCAATCGCATCTGCTCGGCGGCCGCA
This sequence comes from Mesorhizobium sp. M0768, assembly GCF_040320195.1. Classification (NCBI taxonomy): domain Bacteria; kingdom Pseudomonadati; phylum Pseudomonadota; class Alphaproteobacteria; order Hyphomicrobiales; family Phyllobacteriaceae; genus Mesorhizobium; species Mesorhizobium sp. M0768. The sequence continues at coordinate 8,425 of NZ_JAMYPD010000007.1, forward strand.
GCGTCTTCGGTTGGGAGGTCGTACCCGAAACGGCCGCAGTCAAATCAACGAAGTGATCGGCTCGGATCAAGCCTCCAAGTCGATCAGGGCGACGCCGAGTTCGGGACGGTGCCTGCGGCGCAGATGGCCAGGCGTCTCCACCAATGTGACCTCGAGCGTCGGCCGCACGATGCCGTCCAGCAGATGACCGCCCCTCGTGGTGCCGTCACTCAATCCAAGGACTGCGTGGACGTGCAAGCTGGGCCTGCCGTCGTCGCCGATGGCAACATCGCCGATCGCGCTCAGCACTTCACACTGTTCCCGGACGGGGATTTTCCGGTAGGTCCTTTCTCCAGGGTCGAACCAGCCGACGGTTGCACTTTCGAAAGCGCCGAGCGCGGTCAGCGACGCGCCGCCGACGCCACGGTCGACCGCAAATGACGTCAGCTGCGCAAACGCCTCTTCGCCGGGATCAAGCACAACGACGAACGTTCTCTGTCCGGCGCTTTCGGCGACAAGCTGTGATTTCATGATCTTGCTCCAGCCGTGAGGAATTCAAATCCACCAAACCAGCAATGCCAGCAAGACGAGACCCACCAGGCCGCCGATGAAAATGATCCGGCGCGCCCGCGTCCGCAGGATGATCTCGCCCTGCCGCGCCTGCTCCGCCGAAAAGACAGGACCATTCTTGTCCCGGTCGCTGCTCATCCATCGTCTCCTTCCGGGGCATTATTCGGCATTGAATGGATCTGGCGCCCGATAGAACACAATCTCGTTTGGCGGATGAGGTTCCACGGCGGGGCGCCGTTGCAGCTATTCCTTTGGCGCGGTGGCGGGCGCGGTATAGCGGCGGCGCACTGCGTCCAGGATGTGGTTGCGGCTCTCCTGCGCCGAAAGTGTGCCGTCTTTCTCCGCTTCGGCGGTTTCGCGCGCCAGTTCCTTGTCCCTGATCTGGTGGCGAAACCATTCGGAATAGTCGCCGGCGCGCAGATGATGTTCCCAGGTCCTGTCGTCGATGCCCTCGGCGATCTGGGCGAAAATCATCAGATTATGGGCGCGGAGGTTCATCGCATTGTCGGGGCCGCGGAAATAGAAGCTGCCCTTCTCGTCCAGCTGGCCCTCGGCATATTTGCGGCTGTGGCGCTTGAGCGACTGCCGCGGTTCGATCGGCTCGACCATGGCAGGTTTCTTGCGCGCCTGCGGCCGCCAGAACAGCACGCGCTCGTCTTTTGGAGAGTTCAGGTCCTTGTCCTTTGGCGGTTCGGTGCCGGTCTCGTGACAGAACGTCTTGATGACCTTTTTCGCCTTGGGGCCGAGTGCGATGACGGCGGTGACCAGCCGCAATGCCTCGGTTGAGATCGCGTCCGGATGAACCGTGATCAGGATCGTGCCCGGCAATTCCATGGCCAGCACCATTGGCGTGTCGTCGCGCCGCTTCGGCAAGAGGTGATGCGCCTCGTCGATGATCAGCCAGTGTGGTCGTGCCGTGCGGAAGCGAACACCGCCAAGGCCCGGCAGCAGGTCGGCAAAGAAGTCCGGCCGCTCGTTAACGCGCAGCGCCAGGCCATTGACGACCAGATTGTTGTCCGGCTTCCCCAGGAGATCGAGCAGTTGCGTCTTCGTCGGCGCGTTCGAGCCGTCGCCCAGCCGGACGGCGCCTTCGAGGCCATCGTAGTCGCCTTCCGGATCGAAGATGCAGAACTGGAACTTTCTCTCGACGAAGCGCTCCGTCAGTGCGGTCGCCAGGGTCGATTTGCCGATGCCGGAGCTGCCGGCGATCAGCACCGTATCGGTTGGCGACAGATACACCTCCTTGCCATTCTCCGAGCCAAGCACAATGCCGTCGCGGCTCGGCACAAGCTCGCGATCGCGCTCGACCACCTTGGCGATCAGTTCCTCGACGCCTTTTCCGCGCGCGCCGCGTGTCACGAGATCCGCCGTATCCTTGACTGCCGGCAGTGCGTTGTCGACGGCGACGCTGAAGCCGCAGGCGCGCAGGAAGGCGTGGTCGTTTTCGGCGTCGCCGACACCGACGACGTTGTGCGGCGACAGTCTGAGGTCCTGAAGCGCAGCTGTCAGCCCGGTCGCCTTGTTGATGCCGCTGGGCAGGATCATCACCGCGCCCTTGTTGAAGATGATTTCCAGCTCCAGCCCCAATTTCTTGATGACCTCGAGCGCGGTAGCCTGATGCGGTTCCCAGGTTGCGACGATCGAGCGTCCGACCGAAAGCGGTTTGACACCGCGTTTCCTGAGTTTGGCGATGAACTCGGGGGCGGGCGGCGGAGATATCGTCCGCTCCTCCTCGCTGGCCGGCGTGTAGATCAGCGCGCCGTTTTCGGCGACCACCTTGTCGAAAATCGCGACTTCGGGAAAGACGCGCTTGAGGTCGGGCAGCTCGCGCCCGGTGACGAGAATGAGTTTGCGGCCGCTCTTCTTGAACCGTTCAAGCGCCGCAAGCGTCTTCTCGGCAACGATCCCTTCATGCGCCAGCGTGCCGTCATAGTCAGTGGCCAGGGCAATGAAATACATGCCGTCAATAGCCGCCCACGATCGGCAATATCTCGCCGGTGATGTAGCTCGAGCAGTGCGGCGAGGCGAGGAACACGTAGGCCGGCGCGATCTCCTCCGGCTGGGCCGGCCGTTTCATCGGCGTGTCAGCGCCAAATTTCGAAACATCGCCGGCTTCCTTGTCCGAGGGGTTGAGCGGCGTCCAAACCGGGCCTGGCGCCACGGCGTTGACCCTTATGCCCTTCTCGACAAGGTTGCCCGAGAGCGCGCGGGTGAAGGCATGAATGCCGCCCTTGGTCATGGAGTAATCGACCAGTTGCTTCGAGCCCTCGATGCCGGTCACTGAACCGGTATTGATGATCGCCGAACCGGGTTTCATGTGCGGCACGGCCTCCTGCGCCATGTGGAAATAGCCGTAGAGGTTGGTCTTCAGCGTCGTGTCGAAATGCTCCTCGGTCAGCTCGCTGAAATCGCTGGAGTGGATCTGGAAAGCGGCGTTGTTGACCAGCACGTCGATCCGCCCAAACTCCTGCACGATCTCAGCCACCGCGTTGTGGCAGTGGTTGCGTGCGCTGACGTCCGCCTTGATCAGGATGCAGCGCCGGCCTTCCGCTTCGACGGCCCTTTTGGTATCTCTGGCGTCCCTATCCTCCGAGAGATAGACGATCGCCACATCGGCGCCTTCACGCGCATAGAGCACGGCCACCGCACGGCCGATGCCTGAATCGCCGCCGGTAATGACGGCCACTTTGCCGTCGAGCTTTTTCGATCCGATATAGTACGGCGCATCGTAAAGCGGCGCCGGCTCGATCGCCCATTCATGCCCCGGCTTCGGCTGGTGCTGCTCGGGGAAGGGCGGCTCGGGATATTTGCGGGCACCGGCCTGCATGGCGCCTTTTTGCCTGCCATTGGATTTGGACTTGTCCTTCTCGTCGATCCGGCGCTGGATGTGCCGTTGCTTGGCGGCCTCGCCGGCGACTTCCGATTTCATCTGCATGGTCATCTCCCTGGCTTGAAACCCAACAACGCATGTCCGGCGAAAAGGTTTATGCGACCACGTCATTCCTTGAGCCCGGCGACACGCTCCAGCAGCGGCCGTTGCAGCAGCGGCAGATGGCCGACGACGCTGAAGGCTGCGTTCCTGACGCCTTGCATGATGCCGTTGTCCGATTGGGCCAGCGACAGGATGCGCTCGCTGAGCGTGATCCACCGTTGCCCCACCGGGTGGCGTTCGCTTGTGTAGCCGGCAAGCGTGCCGTCGACGAAACGCCTGGCGAATGACGCGGCATCCTCGATGCCGAGATTCATGCCGCGCGCCCCTAACGGCGAATGCACATGCGCGGCATCGCCTCCCAGCAAGACGCATGCGGTTTGATAGCGCGGTGCCTGTCGTACCGGAATATGGAAGCGGTCGGCCCGCAACAACCGCGTGATCCGGTAATTGCCGGGGATGCGCGCCAACGCATCCTCGCTGTTTGAAACCGCGCGATAGCGCTTCTCGCCGATAGGGCCAATCGTCGATGTCGGCGTCGGCAATGCTCCATTGCCGCCGATGCGTGTAGCCATCGAAGCCGATGCCGATGGCATCACGCACCGTGCTTTGCGCACCGTCGGCTCCGAAGACAAGGTCGAAACTTGCCTCGTCACGGCCGTCTGGCGCCTCGATCCGCACCTCGGCCCGGCCTTTGTGCTCGGCCATCCTGACAAATGTGCTTCGCCATTCGACGTCGACGCCGAATCCCTTGAGCGTGTCGGTCATCAGCGATTCGGTGTCGCGCTGCGGCAATGACAGCAGAAAATTATGGCGGTGCGGCAGGATCGAGAAATCGATCTCGCCGAGTGCTCGTCCTTCGAAGTAGAAACGGGCTCGACGAATTTTCAATCCCTCGGCGAGCAACCGGGCAGCGACTTTGGAGGGTTCAAGGACGTCCAGGCTATGCGAACTGATGCCGACCGCCTTGGCGAGCGGCGTAGGGCCTTCCTTGCGGTCGATGACGCGAGGTGCAATGCCGCGCCTTGCCAGTTCGACTGCCGCCGTCAGCCCGGTCGGGCCGGCGCCGACGATCAGGATGGAAGCGTCCCGCGAAGCCGTCATCGTCGGGCGTCAGCTTTTTGGCAGTGCGCAGGCAATGATGGCGTCGCCGATCCTGGTCTCCATGAAATGGTGGCTGCCGGGTGCAAGGGTCGCCAGCCAGGTCAGGACGTAAAGCCATACACCGGCGGCATTGCCGGCAAGCAGCAGGCTGCCGGCGGCCAGCAGGGCGATCCCGGCGGGCAGATAGTACCAGGATCCGCCCAGCGCGATCAGCCAGGCACCGCCCCCTCCGATCAGCAGGCCGAGGATCGTCAGCAGCGCGCCGACGAACATCGTCCACCAGAAGGCAACGCCGGACCGGATGGGGGTGGGGGATGGTCATGATCATGATGCTTATCCGGGTGAAACAGAACGTGACCTCATCCGAACGTATGGAGGGTTCGATGGTTTCCGATCAGCCCGACCAGATGGGCCAGGGGGTAACCATTCTGTGATCTCCGCTGCCCCAGCCGGAACTTACCCACGCAGCCGCAGTTAGGGGTTTTGGGGGGTGAATACGGTTTGCTGGATGCGAAATCGGCGAGGGAATGCCGCAGGTCTTTTCAAGGAACGCCAACGGCATTTCACGCTTCGCTCTGTGGGGCGCGTGTTTCATGGCGATCTTTGCGGCTCTCGGCGGCACCGCCATCCTGCGTTCGGACTTCGTCACCGGCGTTGGCCGGCCATTGGCGCAACCAGTGCCGTTCAGCCACAGGCACCATGTCGGCGAGCTTGGCGTCGATTGCCGTTATTGCCATAGCGGCGTCGAGACTTCGTCATCGGCGGGTCTGCCGGCGACCGAGGTGTGCATGACCTGCCATTCGCAGCTGTTCACCAACGCGGATATGCTGGCGCCGATACGGGCAAGCCTTGCTTCCGGGCAGCCATTGCAGTGGCAGCGGGTGAACAGTGTCCCCGACTTCGTCTATTTCAATCATTCGATCCATATCGCTAAAGGCGTCGCCTGCGAGACGTGCCATGGCGAGGTCGACGACATGCCGCTGATGCGGCGGGCGCACGCACTATCGATGGAATGGTGCCTGGCATGCCATCGCGATCCCGAGCCTAATTTGCGTCCGCCGCAGGACGTGTTCCTGATGCACTGGAAGCCGCCGGCCGGTATCGCCGAAATCCGCCGATCGCTCATCAGCCTTCTCGATATCCACCCCGAGACCATGACCGACTGTTATGTCTGCCACCGCTGACAAACCGATCGCGGCTCCAGACATGGCCGGCCTGCGCCAACGGCTTTCGCCCGGCCCGGAGCTGTGGCGAAGCCTCGACGAGCTCGCCGATACGCCGGAATTCCGCCGCTTTGTCGATGCCGAATTTCCCTCGATCGCCGAACGGATTCCTGCGCGGCTCGACCGGCGCACGCTGCTGAAGCTGGTGGGTGCATCGCTGTCGCTGGCGGCGCTTGCGGCGTGCAGCGAGGCCGAAGACATCCTGCCTTATATCCGCCAGCCGGAAAACATCGTTCCCGGCAAGCCGCTTTATTACGCGACCACGCTTTCGAGCGACGGCTACGGCATCGGTGCGGTGGTCGAAAGCCATGAGGGCCGGCCGACCAAGGTGGAAGGCAATCCCGACCATCCGGCCTCGCGCGGCGCGACGGACGCCATCATGCAGGCGGCGGTGCTGTCGCTGTTCGACCCCGATCGCTCGCGCATGCCGCTGAAACACGGCGAACCGGCGGCCTATGGCGACTTCCTTGCCGACATGGCCGAGCTCACCTCGCGGCTGGCCGGCTCGGGCGGCGCCGGCGCGGCGCTGGTGATCGAGGCGACGACCTCGCCCACCATGAAGGCGCAGCTCGAGGCGCTGCGCGCGCGCTACCCCAGGCTGAGGCTGTTCCAGCACGATCCCCTGGCCACGCCGTCCGGCGCCGAAGCCACGCAGACTCTTTTCGGCAGGGCGCTTGCACCGGTCTACCGGTTCGATCGCGCTGCGGCGATTGTCAGTCTCGACGCGGATTTCCTGGGCGAAGGGCCCGGTCGTCTCGCTTACGCCCGGGACTTTGCCGCGCGGCGTCGCGTGCGCCGGGCAGACGATACGATGAGCCGGCTCTACGCGGTGGAATCGACGCCGACGATTACCGGCGCTGCCGCCGATCACCGCCGGCCGGTGCGGCCGAGCGAGGTCGAAGCCGTCGCCGCGGCGCTGAGCGCGGTGCTTGGCGGCGAAGCGGCGCCAAGCGCCTTGGCATTGGACCCGGCCTGGGTGGCTGCCGCCGCGGACGACCTGAAGGCGGCCGGCGGCGCGGCGCTGATCGTGCCGGGCGCCCATCAAACACCGTTCGTCCATACCGCCGCCCTTGCCATGAACGCGCGGCTTGGTGCGCTTGGCAACACCGTGGAACTGATCGAGCCGCCCGACGCGATGCCCATCGAGGGCGACCTCGCGCGTCTTTGCCAGGCGATCGCCGTGCGAGACATCGACACCGTTGTCATACTTGGCGCCAATCCTCTCCACACCGCACCTGCGGGGCTTGGCGTCCGCGACGTGTTTTCGCGGTTGAAGCTTCTTGTCCACTGGGGACTCTACCGCGACGAAACCGCCTTCGTCGCACACTGGCATATCCCTGCTGCGCATGACCTCGAGAGCTGGAGTGACCTGCGCGCCCATGACGGAACCGCGTCGATCGTGCAGCCGCTGATCAGGCCGCTTTACCAGGGGCGGACGGTGCATCAAATCCTGGCCGTGCTTGGCGGTGAATCAGCTGTTTCTGCGCTGCCGCTCGTCCGCCGGACTTGGGCGCAAACGACCCGGGCGCAAGCACTGGACGATCCCGCGTGGCGAAAGGCGCTTCGCGACGGCTTTGTATCCGGTAGTGCCAGCACTCCAGTCGAAGTTGCGATGCCCCCGGATTTGCGCGGCCTGAAGCCACGCACCGAAGCGGCAAAAGGCGTCGAAATCCGTTTCGTTGCCGATCCCTGGCTGCGCGACGGACGCAATGCCAACTCGTCCTGGCTGCAGGAATTGCCGCGGCCGCTGAGCAAGATCGTCTGGGGCAATGCAGCGCTGATGTCGCCGGCGACGGCGGGGCGGCTTCAGGTGGAAAACGCCCGGGTCGTCAATATCGCGTCGAACGGCACGGACATCGATGCGCCGGTCTGGATCATGCCTGGCCATCCCGACGGGACCGTGACCCTTTCTCTGGGCTTCGGCCGGAAGCTCGGTTCGGTGGCAGCACTCGCCGACGGCCACGACGCGTACAGGCTGCGAAGCCTCGAGGCTCCCTGGATCGTCTATGGCGCCACGGTAGCACCGCGGGACGGCAGTGCGCGGGTCATCACCACGCAACACCATCAGGCGATGGAGGGCAGGGCGATCGTTCGCCATGCTTCGCTCGATGCCTTCCGCAAAAATCCACACTTGGTGCGCGAAGGCGCCCCGCCCGCGCCAACCGGATCGCTCTATCCCGACTGGCAATACAGCCAGGAAGCCTGGGGCATGTCGATCGACCAGTCGGCATGCATCGGCTGCATGGCTTGCGTTTCTGCCTGCCAGGCGGAAAACAACATCGCCACCGTCGGGCCGGACGAGTCGGCACTCGGCCATGAGATGCATTGGCTGCGGATCGACCGCTACTACTCCGGCCCGCTCGACGATCCCGACGTTTTTTTCCAGCCGGTGCCTTGCATGCATTGCGAGAAGGCGCCGTGCGAGGTCGTCTGTCCGGTCAACGCCACCACCCACACCCATGACGGGCTGAACGCGCAGGTCTACAACCGCTGCATCGGCACGCGCTACTGCTCGCAGAACTGCCCCTACAAGGTGCGGCGCTTCAACTTCCTGGACTTCCAGGAATTCGACAAGGATGCGGCCGGACCGGAACAGGCCGCGCACAATCCAGACGTCAGCGTCCGTTCGCGCGGTGTGATGGAAAAATGCACCTACTGCGTCCAGCGAATTTCCGAAAAACGCATCAAGGCGCAGATCGAAAACCGCCACATCGCCGACGGCGAAGTGGTGACCGCCTGTCAGCAGGCCTGCCCGACACAGGCGATCGTTTTCGGGGACCTCAACAGTAAGGGCGCCGCTGTCGTGCAGGAAAAAGCAGCGCCGCAACACTACGCCTTGCTCGAGGACCTCAACACGCGACCCCGCACCACCTATCTCGGCAAGATCAGGAATATCAACGGCCGTCTCTCGCCAGGCGGGAAAGCCGATGGCTGAGGCTATTGCTAGAAAACCGGGCGCACTGCCCGTCCTGCGCGGCCGGCACGACCTTCCGGAGATCAGCGGCCGTATCAGTGCGATCGTCCTCGACGGCAGGCTGCCGCGCTATTTCTGGACCGCGTTTTTCGCCTGCTTCGTCTTCGTCCTCATTTTTCTCTATTCGATTGCCTATCTGATCTCGGTCGGCGTTGGCGCCTACGGCATCAACATCCCGGTCGTCTGGGGCACGATGATCGGCAATTTCGTCTGGTGGATCGGCATCGGCCATGCCGGCACACTGATCTCGGCGGTGCTTCTGCTTCTGCGCCAACCATGGCGCGCCTCGATCAACCGCTTTGCCGAGGCGATGACGCTGTTTGCCGTGGCGATGGCGGGGCTTTTCCCGATCCTGCATCTCGGCCGCCCTTGGTTCTTCTACTGGCTGCTGCCGCTGCCCAACACGCATATGCATTGGCCGCAATGGCGCAGCCCACTGGTCTGGGATTTCGCGGCGATCGCCACCTATGCCAGCGTTTCGCTGATGTTCTGGTATATGGGCCTGCTGCCCGATCTCGCCGTCCTGCGCGACCGGGCGAAATCACGCCCGGCGCAGCTGTTCTACGGGATACTGGCGCTCGGCTGGCGCGGTTCGGCCTTTCATTGGGCGCGTTATCAGACGGTCTATTTCCTGATGGCGGCACTGGCCACGCCGCTGGTCGTCTCGGTGCATTCGATCGTCTCGCTCGACTTCACCTTCGCCATCACGCCGGGCTTCCATTCGACTATCTTTCCTCCCTATTTCGTTGCCGGCGCGCTGCTGTCCGGCTTCGCCATGGTGCTTACCATCGCCATCCCGCTGCGCTGGGCGTTTTCGGTCCAGGATCTGATCACGCTGCGGCACATGGACAATGCCGCCAAGCTGATGATCGCCGCCGGCATGATCGTCATCTACGGCTATGCCTCCGAGGCTTTCTTCGCCTGGTATTCGGGCGAAACCTATGAGCGCACGATGATGTGGCAGCGCGCCTTTGGGCCTTATGCGCCGCTGTTCTGGACCATGCTCGCCTGCAACGGCGCTGTTTTGCAATTGCTCTGGTTCCGGCGGGTGCGCCTCAACATGGCGGTGCTGTTCGCCATTGCCCTGATCATCAATGTCGGCATGTGGATCGAGCGCTACGTCATCGTCGTCACCGGGCCAAGCCGCGATTACCTGCCGTCGTCCTGGGGCGAACAATCACTGAGATGGCTCGACTTCGGCATCCTGTTCGGCTCGATCGGCACCTTCTTCGCATTGGTCTTCCTGTTCATCCGCGTCCTGCCGGCCATCACCATTTTCGAGGTCGAGGAGCTGGCCGGGGAGAGGGGCGGCGCAAGATGACCCTTTACGGCGTCATTGCGGCTTTCGCCGATCCCGAAGCGCTGACCGAGGCGGTCCGCACCATGCGGGCGCGCGGCTACCGGCGCATGGACGCTTTCTCGCCGTTCCATGTGCATGGGCTGGCCGACATGCTCGGCATGCGCAAGACGCGCTTGCCATGGGCCATCCTTGGCGGTGCCGTCGCCGGCGCGGTGTTTGTCTATGGCCTGATCCTCTATTCGGTCGAGATCGATTTTCCGCTCAATGTCGGCGGCCGGCCGCTGCATTCCTGGCCGGCCTTTCTCGTCATCGCCTTCGAGGCCGCGATACTTGGCGCTGCGCTGGCCGCATTCTTCGGCATGCTGGCCGCCAATCGCCTGCCCGAATATTATCACCCGGTCTTCAACGCCACGAGCTTCACCTATGCGCGCGGCGGCAAGTTCTATCTGCTCGTCGAGGCCGCCGATCCGAAGTTCCGCAAGGGCGTGACCAAGGGCCAGCTGACACGGCTCGGCGCCGAAACCGTCGAGGAGGTGGAGGCGTGAACATGCGCACGATCCTGCTGTCGGCAGCCTTGCTGGTCGCCGGCTGCCGGCAGGACATGGAGGACCAGCCGCGCTACGATCCGCTCGAAAGCAGCAACCAGTTCGCCGACGGCATGTCGGCGCGGGCGCCGGTCGAGGACACGGTCGCACGCGATGCCGATCTTTCGCCGGTACCCAACACGTTTCCCTATCCGGTCACGATGACGCTGCTGCGGCGAGGCCAGCAACGCTTCGACATCTTCTGTTCGCCTTGCCACGGCCGCGCCGGCGACGGCCACGGCATGATCGTCGAGCGGGGCTTTCCGGCGCCGCCGACCTATCACCAGGACGCGTTGCGCAAGGCGAGCGACAGGCATTTCTATGACGTCATCAGCAACGGCTATGGCGCCATGTATTCCTACGCGGCACGCGTCGCGCCTGCCGACCGCTGGGCGATCGTCGCCTATATCCGCGCCCTGCAATATTCGCGCGATGCACCAATTGTCGAACTGCCGGAAAGCCTCCGCGCCGAGCTCAATGTGGAGCCGGATCGATGATGCGGCTTGCCACCGAACGTTTGATTTTGCCGGCGCTTGCCATGGCCGCCGTCGGACTTGTGCTTTGCGCCACGGGATTGGCCTTCGACTTCAGAGCCATGTTGGCCGGCTGGCTGCCTGCGGCGCTCTTCCTGCTCGGCCTACCGCTCGGCGCGCTGACCATCCTGATGGTGCATGGGCTGACCGGCGGCCGCTGGGGCGAGGCAATCCGCCAGCCGCTGCGCGCTCTCGTCGCGACGCTGCCGCTGGCTTTGTTACTGCTGCTGCCGATTCTGCTCAGGCTCTACCTGGTCTTTCCCTGGGCGAGTGCCGACGCGGCTGCATTGCCCGAGACGGTGCGCCAGAAATTCTCTTATCTGAACGTTCCGTTCTTTTTGCTGCGCTTTGCCGCCTGCGCCGCGATCTGGCTGGTGCTGGCGTGGCGCGTGCTTAACTGGACAACGACCGATGGCGGCCACGGCGGCGCCGGCCGCGGCAAGGCCTATGCCGCTGGCTTGACTGCGCATGGGCTGGCTGTGACGATTTTTGCCATCGACTGGATGCTCTCGCTCGAGCCGGAGTTCTCCTCGACCATCTATGCGTTGCTGGAAGCGTCGGCCGAAGTCGTCGGCGCTTACGCTCTGGCAATGACGGTACTGTGTGTTAACCGCTCGATCGAGGTCATGGCGGGCGGCGAGGAGGATGTCGCGCTCAGCGAGGATTTGGCCAACATGCTGTTCGGCTTCGTGCTGCTGTGGACCTACCTATCGTTCATGCAATGGCTGGTGACCTGGGGCGGCGACCTGCCAAACGAGATCCGCTGGTACCTCATCCGCAGCAGCAATGGCTGGCAATATCTGCTCTGGCTGCTGGTTGCGCTGCAATTCGCGGTCCCCTTTGCCGGGCTGCTCAGCCGGGATCTGAAGCGCAGCCATGCCGGCCTGCTGTCGATCTGCGGCATCGTGCTGGCCGGCCACTATGTCGATGTCTTGTGGCGGATCAGACCGCCGCTGGCAGACGGCCGCGTGAGCGCATTCTGGTACGATCTTGCCGCGCTGGCAGGAGCCGGCGGTCTCTGGCTTGCGCTGCTGCTTTTCGTGCTTGGCGGGCCGGACCGGACCGGCCTCTGGCGCCGGAGGCCGGTCCATGGCTAGGCCGGCCCGCCATCCCGAAACGCGCGACGTCTGGCCGGGCGCGCTGCTTGCCTTCGCGGCCGGCCTGCTGCTGCTCCTGGCCGCAACAGTCATCGTCCTCGGGCTCGTCTTCGACACTAGGCCGTTCAGGCCGCTGCCGGGGCCATCATCGGTCGGCAACCGGGCCAGTCCAGCCTTGCAGCGCTTTCCAGAAGACGACCTCGCTGCCTTCCGCAAGGCGGAGGAGCAGGAGCTGAACAAGGTCGGCTGGGTCGACCGCACCGCCGGCATTGCCCGCATTCCGATCGAGGACGCCATGTGGGCGATCGTCAGCCATGGTTTGCCGAACTGGGGGCAGCCAGCGCCGGCCGCCGGCGACGACTGCCGATTGGTCGAGGCCGAGATACCGCGCGCGCCACAGGCCGCTCGCTGCCGGACCGCGCCAGGCCAGGGAGGCCGGCCGTGAAGGCCTGGCTAACCGCTTTTTCCCTTCTCGCGGCACTGCCGGCCATGGCCTTCGCACGCCCGGCCTTCGATCCCGAGATCGGCGCGCAGCTCAGCCTCGACCGGGTGTTTCGCGATGCGTCCGGCGAGCAGCGCACGATCGGCCAAATGCTTGCCGGCCGGCCGGCGCTGCTGATTTTCGGCTACGACAAATGCCCGAACCTTTGTGGTGTGACCCAACAGGCGGTCGCCTCGGATTTGAAAAAGACCTCGCTCGACCCCGACACCTATCGCGCTTTGTTCGTCTCGATCGATGCCGCCGACACGCCCGAAGATGCGGGCGATGCGCAAGCCACGGTCGCCGCGGCGGCCGACGCGAGGAACCTGTCGGCGTGGCGGTTCCTGACCAGCGCCGAAGGCGCCGGCGGCGCCCTTGCCGCGGAAGCCGGCATCAGTTTCGACACCCGCGCCCGGATCGACCAATTCGCCCATCCGATCGCGGTCATCGCGCTGACGCCAAAAGGCCGGATAGCGCAGGTGCTGCCGGCGCTGAGCTTCACGCCGCGCGATCTTGAGCTTGCCCTTGTCGAGGCATCTTCCGGCAGGCTCGGCTCGATCGCCGATCATGTCTTCCTGCTCTGCGCCGGCTTCGACGCGTCCAAGGGGCGATATACGCCGGCGATCTGGGCAGCGTTGAAGCTCGCCAGCATCGTGATGGTGGTGGGGTTGGCGACGGCCATACTGCTGCTGGCGCGCGGGAGGCGGGCGTGAGCTTCGGCATCCGGTTTTTCCCGCAGGAAGCCTCGTCCATCGCAGCCAGCGTCGATGCCTTGTTCTACACATTGCTGGCTTTCGCAGTCGCGCTCGGCCTGTTCCTGACCGCTCTCGTTGTCGGCTACGCCGTGAAATATCGTATCGGCTCCGCAGCCGACCGTACCGGGGCGCGTGCCCGCTGCCTGCCGCTGGAGATGACGTGGACCATTGCCAGCCTGGTGATGGCCTTCATCTTCTTCGGCTGGGGCGCAGTCCTTTTTGTCCGGCGCGACCGTCCGCCACCGGACGCCGTCGAGATCGCCGGCCTCGGCAAGCAATGGATGTGGGAATTCCGCCATCCCGGCGGCCAGCGTGAGATCAACGAGCTGCACGTGCCGGCTGGCAAGGCGGTGGTGGTGTCGCTGGTATCACAGGACGTCATCCACTCTTTCTACGTGCCGGCCCTTCGGGTCAAGCAGGATGCGGTGCCGGGGCGCACCACCAACCTCTGGTTCATTGCCACCGAACCAGGCCGCTACCATCTGTTTTGCGCCGAATATTGCGGCACCCAGCATTCCGAAATGGGCAGCTGGGTGACGGTGCTGGCGCCGGAGCAATATGCATCATGGCTCGGCAATCAAGGTGAAGGCGAAAGCCTCGCCGCGAGCGGCGGGAAACTGTTCCGCGCACTCGGCTGCTCCGGCTGTCACGGCAATTCCAGCAAGGTGCGGGCGCCCGGCCTCGATGGGGTTTTCGGCCAGCCGGTGGCGTTGGCCAACCGGCAGACGGTCATCGCCGACGATCGCTATCTGCGCGATTCGATCCTTGTCCCGAACAAGGAAATCGCCGCCGGCTACCAGCCGGTGATGCCGAGCTTCGACGGTCTCGTTGACGAAGCCGAACTGCAGATGCTGATGGCCTATCTCAAATCCCTATCACTCCAATCTCCCTCGTTCCCGGCGGCAAAAAGCGAGGCGCCGCAATGAGCTACGATTTGGCGTCGGCAAGCTATCTCGCAGAAGGTGCCGGGCCGCGCTCCTGGCTGCTGACAACCGACCACAAACGGGTGGCGTGGCTCTATTTCGTCTCGCTGACGGCCTTCTTCTTCCTCGGCGGAACCTTTGCCGTGCTGATGCGCATCGAGCTTGCGACGCCGGCCGGCGACCTGGTCTCCGACGACGTCTACAACCGGCTGTTTTCGCTGCACGGCATCATCATGGTGTGGTTTTTCCTGGTGCCGTCGATCCCGGCAACGCTCGGCAATTTCCTGCTGCCGCTGATGATCGGCGCGCGCGACCTCGCCTTTCCCCGGCTCAACCTGGCAAGCTGGTACGTCTTCATGTTCGGCAGCGTGTTCGCGCTCGCCTCGGTGGTATTGGGTGGCGTCGACACCGGCTGGACCTTCTACACGCCGCTGTCGACGCTCTATGCCAACGGGTTTGTCTCGACCGCGGCATTCGGCGTTTTCATCGTCGGCTTTTCGACGATCATGACCGGCATCAATTTCATCGTCACCATCCACACCTTGCGAGCGCCTGGCCTCACCTGGTTCCGGCTGCCGATCTTCGTCTGGACACTGTACGCCACCAGCCTGGTGATGGTGCTGGCGACGCCGGTGCTTGCAGCATCGCTGATCCTCATCGTGCTGGAGCGCGTCTTCGGCATCGGCATCTTCAATCCCGACCTCGGCGGCGATCCGCTGCTGTTCCAGCATCTGTTCTGGTTCTACTCGCACCCCGCTGTCTACATCATGATCCTGCCAGGCATGGGAGTAGTCTCGGAAGTGCTGCCTTGCTTTAGCCGCCGGCCGCTGTTCGGCTACAAGGCCGTCGCCCTGGCTTCGATGGCGATCGCCGTCTTCGGCTTTCTCGTCTGGGGCCACCACATGTTCGTCAGCGGGCAGTCGGCCTATGCCGGCGTGGTGTTTTCGTTCCTGTCCTTCTGCGTCGCGATCCCATCGGCGATAAAGGTCTTCAACTGGAGCCTGACGCTGCGCAAGGGCGAAATCAGCTTCGAGACGCCGATGCTTTATGCGCTGTTCTTCCTGGCATTGTTCACCTTCGGCGGGCTGGCCGGCCTTTTCCTTGCCGCGCTCGCCATCGACGTCCACGTTCACGACACCTATTTCGTCGTCGCCCATTTCCACTACATCATGGTCGGCGGCATGGTGACCGCCTACATGGCAGGGCTGCATTTCTGGTGGCCGAAACTCACCGGCCGAATGTATTCGGAGGTGTGGGGGCGTATAGCCGCGGCGGTCACCTTCATCGGCTTCAACCTGACCTTTTTTCCGCAATATGTGCTCGGCTTTCTGGGCATGCCGCGGCGCTACCATACCTATCCGCCGGAATTCGCTTTCTGGCACATCCTGTCGTCGGCTGGCGCCGTTGTGCTGGCGATCGGCTATCTGATGCCGCTCCTCTATTTGGCGTGGTCGCTGTTTCGAGGCGCGCGAGCCCCGGACAATCCGTGGCGGGCCACCGGGTTGGAATGGCAAACAAGCTCGCCGCCGCCGGCGCATAATTTCGATCGCATGCCGACCGTCACTAGGCCAGCCTACGACTATCCGATGAAAGGCCTGACGGAGAGACGGTCAGACCCGGTGGAGGATCTGGTTTGAAGTCACCAACGACAAGCATCGCCTTCGACCGGCCGACTCGCGAAACGGCTGCCGACAGCTTCGCCATGTGGGTGTTTATCGGCTCCGAGGCGATGCTGTTCGGCGCCATCCTGCTCGTCTTCATGTTTGCCCGGTTGAGTTATGGCGACGCCTTCGCCGGCGCGGCGAAGCATCTGTCGCTGCCATTGGGCGCGGCCAACACCGTCGTCCTGATCACCAGCAGTTTTGCCATGGCGCTTGCTCACATGTACACGGCCGCGCGGCGATGGCGCGCCGCTGGCTGGGCATTGGCTGCGACGGCGCTGCTCGGCGTCGTCTTCCTGGCGATCAAGGCGACGGAGTACGCCAGGGAATTCAGCGAAGGGCTGGCGCCGGTGCTCGGCGCGCCTTTCTTCTATAAGGGCCCGGATCCTGTTCATGCCGAATTCTTCTTCGGCCTCTATTTCGCGATGACGTCACTGCACGCCTTGCATCTGATTTGCGGCATAATCGTCATCGGCGGCATCCTCGCGCTGTGGCCACGCACGATCGAGGCCAGCCGGTTCCGGCGCGTGCAGGCAATCGGCCTCTATTGGCATTTCGTCGATATCGTCTGGGTCTTCCTGTTCCCCGTCCTCTATCTGATCAACAGATGAGCGAGCTCCGCAAACTCACGCTTGCTTATATCGGGCTTTTAGCCTTGCTGGCCCTGACCGTCGGCTCGTCCTTCCTCGCGCTCGGCGGCTGCAATTCGGCGCTCAATCTGGTGATCGCCGCGGCCAAGGCCGCCGTCATCGCCATCCTGTTCATGCATCTGGCCAGCGACGGCTTCCTGCCGCGTCTTGCGGTCGCTGCTGCCGGGTTTTGGCTGATGATCCTGTTCGGGCTGACGCTGATCGGACAATAGGCCGAAGCGGCGCACCTCGTGATGCCTTGCCTGCGCTCGGACCGGCCTCATACGGCCCGCTTTTGCCCGGCCGCCAGCGTAGAAATCTTTTGGCCGTGGCCGTTGAGTTGCCGGGCCTCGTCCTCGGCTGCGTCTTCAAGCTTGGCAACGAGCAGGTCCTTGAGATCGCCGACCTCTTCCTCGATGTCTTCGATGGGTACGCCGGCATCGGCAGCCTCTTCCTTGCATTCCCTGGCGAGGATTTCCGCCTCCCTTTCAAGCTTGATCGGAGGCGGCGGCACATGAACGTTTTCGTGGATCCAGTCCTGCAAGAATTCTATCGCACTATCACTCATGGCGCTCACCTATAGCGGCAACCTGTAGTGCACATTAACGTACGTGCTGCAAAATGGATGCTTGGCAACGCCGGATTTCGAATAGCGATACTTGACGATAGCGTGATCGCCCTAAGGGCTAGAGCTTCTGCAGCCAAATGGGATTATCGGCGTCGCGGAAATGCGGCTAGCCAGACAGTTGGAGCGGGATCATGCTGCCCTTAGGACGTGTTACGCCGCCGCGCCGGTGCTGCTCGATTAGGATCGCCTGACGGCCGAACATCGTCATCCGCAGCAGCCGGTCGTGCCGGCCACTCGGCGGCGCGGTCGGCGCGCATTTTGCGTTTATGCGCCATCCAGAACGGCAAGAGCTCAGCAAGAAAACTGTATATCGTGGTCTTCATCGGCATGCTCCGGACACGGGTTACAACTCGTGATCCCCGAGTTCCGTTCCGACAAAGAGTTGCGTTCCGACAAATCCGTCGCTTCTACAACTGCGATTCGATCGGCAGGCACCCAACCAGCGCTGCAACGATGCGCCGATAGAGACTGGCCTCCGGTTCACGCGAATATTGCCGCATCTCGCCATCCGCCATGCCGAGCCACCGCAAGGCGCCTTTGTCCAGGACCAGCTGATAGCTCGTCTGCGGTGACTTTTCGTGCTCGAACAGCCGGCGCAACTCCATCACCAGATTGGTATCATGGAAAAGCACGCCCATTTCCGCATTCAACGACACCGAACGCGGATCGAAATTGAAGGAGCCGACAAACCCGAGCGTATCGTCGACCGTGAAGGCCTTGGTGTGGAGGCTGGCTCCCTTTGAACCGAAAACGGAAATGTTGGCCTGGCGGTCGAAGGGCTGCAATTCGAAAAGCTGGATACCTTTTTTAAGCAGCTTGCGGCGGCATTTGGCATAGGCGCCGTGCACGGCGGCGACGTCCGTCGCGGCGAGCGAGTTGGTCAGGATTGCAACCTCGGCGCCACGATCCACCAGCTTCGACAGGATGGCCAACCCGGTGCGGCTGGGGATGAAATAGGGCGAGACAATTTCGAGGCGCTGCCTGGTCGCCGCGATAGCGGGAAGCAGCTCTTTGGTCAGCCAGTTCCTGCGCCTTTTGCCGCGCACCTTTTCCGGCGGATCGGAAATGACGCGAACGCCTTTGGTCCAGCAGACGTCGCTGTGCGCTGCAATGAACTCCGTGATCGTGCGCCAGGCACTGAGGCTGTTCAAAAGCTGGCCGTCCGCGGTCGCATCGAGATTGTCGAGGAAATCGGCGCGCGAGCCCACCGCAGCCGGGTTGAGCAGCTGGATCGGCTTTGCCGCCTCGCAATTCCAGAACGCCTCGAATATCTGCATCGTCTGCCCTACGGCAGGACCGAGAAGCAACAGGTCGAGATCGCGAAAATTCGTCTCCGCAGCGTCGAAATAGGCATCGCCGATATTTCTTCCGCCGACGATGGCCAAGCCCTCATCGGCGATCCAGGCCTTGTTGTGCATGCGGCGGGTCATCGCAAACAGCCGGGCGACCATCTCCAGCGTGCGAAAGATGCTGCCGTTCCTCATGCCGCTGGGGTTGAACAGCCTCAGCTCGATGTTCTTGTAGCTGTTGAGCGCCAGGTAAGCAGCGTCGCTGTTGCGCGGATTGATATCGTCCAGCAGCATGCGGACGCGGACACCGCGCTCCGCCGCCTTGACGACCTCCTGCATCAGCAGCCGGCCGCTATGGTCGTCGTGCCAGAGATAGTACATCAGGTCGAGGCTGCTTGTGGCACCGCGCGCGGCAAGGATTCGCGCGGCAAACGCGTCATAATTGTCGGCGATCAGCAGCAGCCCGCTATTGCCGGCAGCGATCTTGTCCCGGGCAAACCGCGAAATGGCTGTATCCATAAAGTGCACCGACAAACATCAGCGAAGCAAACCGTCTGAAATCTGACTAACAACCCTTCAGGTTCATTCTGGTTGCAGTCGCGGCTGCCGTATCGCGTCCAGGTTCAGCCGGGCCTTGATCGGCAGATGATCGGAAGCCCGCTGCGCCAGCGGCGTCTTGTGCACCTCGATGCTGGAAATCAGGTGCGGCGGCCTGGCCAGGATGCGGTCGAGCGCAAACAGCGGAAAGCGCGACGGAAAGCTCGGCAGAACCGCATCGATCGGACCGAAATGCGGCAGCAGGGCCAGCAGCGAAGACCTGTTGCGGACGCGCCATTCGTTGAGGTCGCCGAGCAGGATTGTTGGCCGCAGAACCGGGTGCGTGGCTTCGACCAGCGCGTTGGCCTGCTGCGAGCGCGACCGCCGCAGCAAGCCGAAATGTGCGGCTATGATCCGGAGGGAGACGCCCTTCAGTTCCAGGTCCGCGATAACCGCACCGCGCGGCTCGAGGCCGGGCAGCCGGATCTGGTTCACGCTTTCGACCACGCCGCGGCGTGCCAGGATCAGATTTCCGTGCCAGCCATGGCTGCGGCGGTTTTCCGGGACATGGGTGGGGACGAGGTCGCTGTCCCGCTCGAGCGCTGCGAGATCCAGCAAACCCTGCCTGCTTCCGGTTCTTTCGTCGGCCTCCTGCAAAGCAATGATGTCGGCGTCGAGTTCCTTAACCACGGCCGCGACCCGCTCCGGATCGAACCTGCCGTCGGTGCCGACGCATTTATGCACGTTGTAGGATGCGACCGTGGTGCACGAAATTTCATTGCCGGGTACCGTAAACCGCGGCACTTCCCTTCGCAGCGCAGCGCCAAGCGACCTTGGAAGGGTAGGCGATCGATCCAGCATGTTATCCATTTGCTGTTGAGTCGGTGAGTGGCGGCCATTGCGATTATGGCGCGTGCGGAGGTCTGAAACAACGACGACCTTGCAGAACCGTTCCACCATCCGGGCTCGGCGCGCCGGCGGTCTGGAACCCTGACGGGCAACAACACGTTTCGGAAAGGCAGCGCAGTCAACGGAGAAGTCGAATGCAGTCCTTAGCCGCAGATTCCGCCCCCCGCCCAGGCCCGCTCAGGATTGTCCCGTTCGATGGAACCGTGACCGTCCGGTTCTCCGATGCCATTATTGCGTCGAGCGAGCGGGCAAAGCTGCTCTATGAAGACGGCCATGATCCTGTTTTCTACATACCCTTCGAGGACATCTATTTCGACCTTCTGGAGAAGACGAACACGACGAGCCACAGCCCGCTGAAGGGCACGGCAAGCTATTGGCGGGTTCATGCGGTCGGTTCGTCGGCAGAAGACTTCATGTGGGCCTACGAGACGCCCGACACCCCGGCATTGGCGATCGCCCGCCACGGTGCGTTCGATCCCGGCAGGGCGCGGATCGAGGCCGATCCCGCGGAAGACAAGCGGCACACACCGCACGTCACCGAGTAGACCCACATCGGCGACAGCCGCCAGCGGTCCGTCAGCTCGCGAACTCTTCTCTGAGGATGCGCAGGCCGTCTTCGTATTTCGCCGTCGAGGCCCCGATCTGCCGTGCCTGCCATAGATTGTCGGCAAGATCGGCGCGCTTGACAGGCAACGCCAGCGGGTTGGCCGCAGCCCTGCGAACGAACGCGGCATCGTCCTCGTTCGGCAGCCGCGTCATGGCGTCGACGGCAGACACGATGGACGGCCCGAACCCGGCCGCCTCAAGCCGGTCGCGGTTCCAGCCGTCGCCTTTTTCGATGACGTCGTGAAGATAGGCGATAGCTTTCTGGTCGAGCGTTTCGACGGCATCGACGAGCCGGCGGCAATGTTCGATATATGGCCGCCCTGTCTTGTCCGTCTGCCCGGCATGAGCCTGTTCGGCGATTTTCGCTGCGCGATAAAGCACGCTCATTGGGTCGACCCCGTAACGAACAGAGCATGTCCTGGCGCACCAACGCGCCATCGTCGGTGCGAGTTCCTACGCGCCGCGGCACCCTGCTGCCTCACTTGCGAGCGGCGGGCGCGACGCGTCAGGACACGCGTTCAAAACTGTCGAGGCTGGTTCCAAAGGCGCGCCAGGCGGGCAGTTTCCTGGCTCGGGCCGGGGCACCTTCCTTTTCCGCCGACAAAGCGGCATCCGCAACGGTGTGCCACAGCATCTCCAGCTTCCCATCCCTGAGAATGCCGGTATAGCTCACCGCTGCGGCTCCGACCCGCCCTTCGGCCGCGCAAGTGAAGCCGATGACATCTCCATGGCAGGCTCCCAACAGCGGCAACGTCATGCCGAAAAAGGCGCTGTCCTCCAGCGCCGTCCTGAAGGTTCCGTTGATCCGTCCGCCCTCTTCGCTGGTCAGTTCGACCACCGACCCGTACTGGTTTTGCCAGATGCCCAGCCAACTCATCGCTGCTCCTCCTGATTGCCTCCATGGGGATTGTGCTGCCACACGGCCGCCAAGCCGCGGCGGGTGAAGCGGCCTTCAATCAGCCGCGATGCCAGCCGTCGACATCTGCACGAAGCGTAGCGGCGCTTCCAGCGTCCAGCTGATGCCGTGCCTGGCGAATTCCAGGCGGCCGGTGCCGCTGAGCGCCTGCGGCGTGACGCGTTTGAGCACAACCGTTCCGAACCCGCGTCGCGTGTTTTCATCCACCAATGGCCCGTCCAGTTCCCGCCAGACAAAGCGGAAGCCATCGCTGCCGTCGGCGGCTGGCGTCACGGTCCATTCGACCTCGACCCGTCCGTCATGGTGCGACAGCGCTCCGTGCTTTACCGAATTCGTGGCCAGCTCGTGAAAGGCAATGCCGAGATATTGCACCGCGTTCGGCTGCAGCATGATCATTGGCCCGCTCATCGACAGACGGGCCTGTGTCGCGAAGGCCTTGGTCTGGGCATGGATCAATTCGCCGATAGTCGCCCCACGCCATTCGGCATCGACCAGCAGATCGTGCGATTCCGATAGCGCCATGATGCGTTCCCGGACCTGTGAAAGGAAAGCCTCTGGCGTCCCCGCCAGCTTGCTGGTCTCGCGGATCATCGAGACGATCACCGAATATTGGTTTTTGACGCGGTGGTTCACTTCGCGCATGAGTGTGCGGATGCGCCGTTCGCTCTCCTTGTGCGGGCTGATGTCGCGCGCGATCTTGGAGGCGCCGATGATACGCCCGATGCCGTCGCGTATCGGCGAGATGGTGAGCGAAACCGGAACCAAGGTGCCGTCCTTGCGCTGCCGGATAGTCTCGTATGAAGGAATCCGTTCGCCGGCGCGAATGCGGCTGATGATCATGGCTTCCTCATCCAGGTGGTCGGCCGGGATGAGGATCGTCACCGGGCGCCCGATCGCCTCGGCGGGCGTATAGCCGAACAGGCGTTGTGCCGCGTCGTTCCAGCTGGTGATAATGCCGTTCAGGTCTTTGGACACGATGGCGTCCATCGAGGATTCGACGATGGCAGCGAGCCTTATGCCGGCGTCGTCGGCCAGCGTCTGCACGCGCAGGTCGAGCAGGGTGTTGATGGCGCCGACAACCTCGCCGACTTCATTGCGAAGCAGGACCGGATGCGCACTGAACGGGATGAGTTGGCCGTCCGGCCGCTCGGCGATGGCCCGGCCCCCACGAACGTCCCGCTCCTCGAGCAAGGCAACGGCCATTGGACACTCGTCATGCGCCATCGGTCGCCCGTCGAGGTGGCGAAGCTTCCATGACCCGCACCAGCGATCCTGGCCGATAACCGGACGATATCCCCAGAGATCGGCAGCGGCTTCGTTGAAGAAGGTGATGTAGCCTTGTTTGTCGGTGGTGTAGACGGCCACAGGCAACGCCTGCATCAGATCGGCGGAGGAAACTTGCGGGATCCCGCCAGTCCTTAGTTCAACGACGTCCACCAGTCCCCCGCTCCGCTTGGCTTGCCGACGGATTGCTACGTCATCTAAATGCGCGCGAGCGTTTTCGGTTCCGTTCGATCCGCTTTCGGACATTCAGGCTGATTTGCGTTTCGGGGCCGTTCTCGGCTTTTTGCTGGGAGCCTTGCCGCCTTCCTGCGCCAGGCTTTTGCGCAGAACATCGGCGAGATTGATGACGTTCGTCTTGGGCTCGGGTGCCGACTTGGGCGGTTTCTTGCCCTTGCGCTTGGCCTCGATCATTGCAACCAGCGCCTGTTCATAAGTGTCTTCGAACTTCGACGGGTCGAATTTGGCGGGCTTCTTGTCGATCAGCAGTTGCGCGATTTCCAGCATCTCGGGATCGACCTTGCGAGCCTTCAGCCCTTCGAACACCGCGTCCGCCGCGACCACTTCATTGTGGTTGCGTAATTCCGTCATCAGCATGCCCTTGCCCAGCGGCTGGATCAGCACCTCTCGGCCTCGCTGGTACAGCACGACGCAGGAGCGGGCTGCCACTTTCTTCCTGGCCATGGCGTCCCGGATCACCGCGAAAGCCTCCGTGGAGGGCGCATCGGCCGGAACGAGATAGTAGGGTTTTTCGAGGTAGCGTGCGTCGATTTCGGCGGCAGGCACGAACTCGCCGATCTCGAGCGTATGCTGCGATACCATCTTCAGTTTCTTGATTTCGTCCGGCTCTATATGGATGAACTCACCCTTTTCGACCTCATAGCCTTTTACCTGCTCGGCCGCCTCGACCGTGTCGCCGGTCTCCTCGTCTAGATAGGCGCTCTTGACCGGGAGACCGTCCTTGCGGTTCAGAATCCTGAAATGCACTTTCTCGGCCTCGCTGACGGCACCGATGATCTTGACGCCACAGGAAACCGATCCGACTTTCATAAAGCCCTTCCAGGCAGCTCGCGGCGTCGCCATGTCGATCACTCATTTGTCGAACGGACGGAACGGCTGCGAGCCGAAATCGTTCCGCCATGGCAGGCTGTTCCATATGCCGGCCCGGACGTTCGTTTCAGTTTCGTCAGGGGAATAGCGGGATGGCCCAACGCAGCGCAGGATTGCTCATCTTTCGCCGAAGGGAAGGACATCTCCAGGTCTTGCTGGTGCATCCGGGCGGACCATTCTGGGCGAAGAAGGACGACGGCGCATGGTCGATCCCGAAGGGCTTGGTCGACGAGAACGAGGACGACCTGGCGGCAGCAAAACGCGAGGCCGAAGAGGAGCTAGGCGTCGCCATCGATGGCGTTTTCGAACACCTTGGCAGCTACAGGCAGCCGGGCGGCAAGCTCGTCATCGCATGGTGCGTCGAGGCGGATTTCGACAGCGACGCCATCAACAGCAACACCTTCGTCATGGAATGGCCGCCAAGGTCCGGCTCGATGAAGGAATTTGCCGAAGTCGACAGAGCGGGCTGGTTCTCCCTGCCTGAAGCCAACCTCAAGATCCTGAAAGGCCAGCGCGCCATGCTGGCGGAGTTTGCCGGTCGGCATGGCGACGGATGAATTTGTTTCAGCCCAGTTCTTAAGGGCAGTGCTCGGGCTTCCTCACCGCTCTGCTTTAAGCGCGTTGCGGCCGCAGCGTGCGCAACGTGATCGAATAGCGGTGCTCGGCAACCGGCGGAATGCTGTGCTCCCATTCGTTGCGCGCGGCGCCCGTCATCAGATAGGCCGATCTTGGCTCGACGGTGACCGTCTTGCGGTCCCATCGGGTGCCGTTTTTCCGGCGCAGGCGGAAGCTGCAGGCGGCCAGCAGCGAAACGCCGGCGACCGCCTCGAAATGAGGCTTGTCGCGGTGCCAGCCGATACCGGCGCCCGGCCGGTACTCGTTGATCAGCACCTGCACGAAGGTTTCGGCGGGCAAGCGGGCAAAGCCTGCAACCTTTTCCCTGAGCGGCAGCAGAAAGCCGGGTATCGGCGGTGCCTCGACGACTTCGCCCCGGTCGTAATCATAACGCTGCCCAAAACCGACCACCCGCCGGTTTGCCAGATGGCCATAGAAGTCGAAGGGCTGAAAAGGCAGGGTTGCGAGCTGGCTCGCCAACGCTGCCTCCTCGTCCGGCGTGATCAGTTCGGGCTGGTAGCGGAATCCTTCCGGCAGGTCGTCGGCGGCGGCAAAGAGATCGCCCTGGCGGGCTGCAGCCGATGTCTTGAGCGGTGGCATCAACCGTATTTGGTGAAGCCGGCCCGTAGCGGCAAGGCTACTTCGGCAGGAAGGAACCTCGCTCTCCGTGCAGGGTTATTCACACGACGGCGTGGATTGGACCTGTTGAGAATGCCTTCAACTGCGATCAGAAGCATCGATTACCAGCCGGCGACGAGGGTACTCTCCGTATGGTTCGTCCCGAGCGGAAACCGCTATGATTACGAGGACGTGCCGCCGCAGGTCCACGCGGCATTCCGCAAAGCCTCGTCGAAGGGCCGGTTCTTCAACGCGCATATTCGCGACCGGTACAAATACCATCTGGTCGAGCAGAGCCATTCGAGCTGAGCCGAGGCCATCCGCCTCAGCCGGGCCCCTCCATCACCTTGCGCGTGTGGCGGGCGATCACACCTTCCTCGTCGGTCGCCACGACGCGGACTTCCACTTTGCTCTCCGCCTGGCTCATCAGCGCGGCATGAGAGCTGTTGGCGGCCTCGTCGATCGCCACGCCGAGCCAGTCAAGCCTGTCGCAAATCGCTTTACGGGCCGTGGCCGAGTGCTCGCCGATGCCGCCGGTGAACACCAGGCATTCCAGCCCGCCCAGCGTGTTGGCGAGGGCGGCAACTTCCCTGGCGGCGCGGAAGGCGAAAAGCTCCACCGCTTCGCGGGCCCGGCGGTCGTCGCTGGCCTCCAGCGTGCGCATGTCGCCGGAAATGCCGGACACGCCGAGCAGCCCAGATTCCTCGTAGAGCATGTCTTGCAGCGCCTCTCCGGAAACGCCTCTTTCCAGCAGCAGGTACAAAAGCACGCCCGGATCGATGGCGCCGCAGCGTGTGCCCATGACCAGGCCATCAAGCGCCGAAAAGCCCATCGTCGTATCGACGCTTCGCCCGTCGCGCATGGCGCACAGGCTCGCCCCGTTGCCGAGATGGGCGACAATGGTTCTTTTCGCCGCCAGATCGGGCGATATCTGCTTGAGCCGGCCGGCAACATATTCGTAGGAAAGCCCGTGAAAGCCGTAGCGGTGGATGCCGTCCGCCTCGTAGCGGCGCGGCAGCGCAAAACGGCTGACCAGAGGCTCGATGGTCCGATGGAAGGCCGTGTCGAAGCATCCGACCTGCGGCAGGTCGGGCCGCAGCGCGGCAAGCGCCCGGATTGGTGCGAGGCTGCGTGGCTGGTGCAATGGCGCAAGCGGGGTCAGCCTATCGAGAGCCTCGATAATTGTCGGCGTCAGGCGGGCAGGTTCGACGAACTCGCGTCCGCCATGGACGATGCGATGGCCGGCGGCGATGAGTTTCCTTCCGCCAAGTTCGTTCTCGATCCACTGCAGCATCTGGCCGATGCCCATGTCGCGTGATGCGTCCGCGGCAAGTGGCCGATCGCACTGCAGCTCCCCATCGGCGGCTTTCGCGGTCAGCCTTGGCGCATCGCCCAGATCCAGCGAACCGCGCGAGGCAAGATCCGGCTCGGCGGACGCTGCAAGGTCGTAAAGTCCGAACTTGATGCTGGACGAGCCGGTATTCAACGCAAGGATCGATCGTCGCATCAATCGCCGGCCCTCGTCGCGCCGTCCTGTGGCCAGGACCATTTCTGGATCTCGGGCATGTCCTCGCCATATTCGCGGACATAGGCCGTGTGCTCAGCCAATTTCCCGTGCAACGCCGCGGCAAGATCCTTCGCCCGCTCGGCCAGCCCCGGCACGCGCGCGATCGCGGCGAGTGCCAGATGATAGCGGTCGAGCTGGTTGAGCACCACCATATCGAACGGCGTCGTCGTCGTTCCTTCCTCGCGAAAGCCGTGCACATGCATGTTGTCGTGATTGGCGCGCCGGTAGGTCAGACGGTGAATGAGATAGGGGTAGCCGTGATAGGCGAAGATGACCGGCTTGGCCCTGGTGAACAGTGCGTCGAATCTGTCGTCGGCAAAGCCATGCGGATGCTCGGAATTCGACTGCAAGATCATCAGGTCGACGACATTGACGACGCGGATCTTCAGGTCTGGAATGCCCGAGCGCAGGATGTCGGCTGCGGCAAGCGTCTCCAGTGTCGGCACGTCGCCGGCGCAAGCCAGGACCACATCCGGTTCTTCGCCCTTGGCAACCGTCCCGGCCCATTCCCAGATGCCGGCACCGGCCTGGCAGTGCGCTTCCGCGTCCTCGGCCGACAGCCATTGCGGCGCCGGCTGCTTGCCGGCGACGATGACGTTGATGCGGTTGTAGGTTTTCAGGCAATGGTCGGTGATCCACAGCAGCGTGTTGGCGTCGGGCGGGAAATAGAGCCTTACCGTGTCGGCCTTCTTGTTGGCGACGAAATCGGCAAAGCCCGGGTCCTGATGGCTGAAGCCGTTGTGATCCTGTCGCCAGACATGCGAGGTCAGCAGGTAGTTGAGCGAGGCGATCGGCTTGCGCCAGGCAAGTTCGCCGGAGGTCTTCAGCCATTTGGCGTGCTGGTTGACCATGGAATCGACGATGTGGACGAACGCCTCGTAGCACGAGAACAGGCCGTGTCGGCCGGTCAGCAGATAGCCCTCCAGCCAGCCTTGGCAAAGGTGCTCGCTGAGCACTTCCATGACGCGGCCGTCGCGGGAAAGATGGACGTCGTAAGGCTCGATCCGCTCCATCCAGATACGATCCGTGACTTCGAACACATCGTCGAGGCGGTTGGAGGACGTCTCGTCCGGTCCCATCAGCCGGAAGTTCCTGGCATCGGCGTTCAAGCGGATCACATCGCGAAGATAGCTTCCGACGGTCCGCGTCGCCTCTCCGACAGCACCGCCCGGACGCGGTACGTCGAGCGCCAGGCCTTTCCAGTCGGGAAGCACCAGGTCTTGTTTCAGCAGGCCGCCATTGGCGTAGGGGATTGCGCCCATTCGTCTTGGTCCTGTTGGCGCTAGCGCCGCGAGCTCCGCCAGGAGATGGCCGCCTTTGTCGAACAGTTTTTCCGGCTCGTAACTGCGCATCCAGTCTTCCAGGATCTGGCGGTGCGCCGCATCGCCGCGTGCATTCGACACCGGCACTTGGTGCGAACGCCAGAAATCCTCGACTCGTCTGCCGTCGACCTCTTTCGGCCCGGTCCAGCCCTTTGGGCTGCGCAGCACGATCATCGGCCACAGCGGCCGGTCTCCCTTCCAGCCCGCGGCTCGTGCCGGCTCCTGGATGGAGTGGACCCGGTCGAGCACCGTATCGAGCGTGCGGGCCATCTCGCGATGCATCGCGGCAGGTTCATGACCTTCGACAAAAAAGGTTTCGTAGCCATAGCCGAGGAACAGGCTGCGCAACGCCTCGTCTTCCATGCGGCCGAGGATCGTCGGGTTGGCGATCTTGTAGCCGTTGAGATGCAGGATCGGCAGGACGGCACCATCGGATGCCGGGTTCAGGAACTTGTTGGAATGCCAGGCCGCGGCGAGCGGGCCGGTCTCGGCTTCGCCGTCGCCGACGACGCAGGCAACGACAAGGTTCGGATTGTCGAAGGCGGCGCCGAAGGCATGGACCAGCGCATAGCCGAGTTCTCCGCCTTCGTGGATCGAGCCGGGCGTCTCCGGAGCGGCGTGGCTCGGCACTCCGCCGGGAAACGAGAACTGCCGGAACAGCTTTCGCAGGCCGTCTTCGTCCCCGCCGACCTCGGGATAGATTTCGCTGTAGGTGCCCTCGAGCCAGGTGTTCGCGACCATTGCCGGGCCGCCGTGACCCGGACCGCAGATGAACAGGACATCGAGACCACGTTCACGGATGATCCGGTTCAGATGCACATAGATGAAATTGAGGCCGGGCGTCGTGCCCCAATGACCGAGCAGCCGCGGCTTGATGTGCTCGGGCCGCAAGGGCTCGCGCAAGAGCGGATTGTCGAGCAGATAGATCTGGCCAACCGAGATGTAGTTCGCGGCGCGCCAGTAGCGGTCCATCAGATCGATCTGGTCAAGGCCGGTCGTATGCGCAGCGGTGCGGGCCTCGTCGTTCATGGAAATGCCTCCGGAATACCCTCGTCCGTCGTTATCTGGAGTGGCGTCGCGTCGGAGAAAGGATTTGCCTCGAAATAAGTTTGGGCGGCGCGGCCGGCGCCCGCTTGTCGATCCTGCAACGCGCCTCGCCAGACAAAAGCGGGTCGGTCTTTTGGGGAACCTCGGGGCTTGCCAACGGTTAGGAAGATGCACCGCATTGCTTGAATCCAAGGGGACCGCCGAGGCCCTGAGATATGAGCCGGCCGAAGTGCCGTTGAGCAGCTTGGGCGATTGCAGCGGAAGCCCTAGGAGGAGCAGAAAGATGCTCGATCTCTCCCATGCCCGCAACCAAATGGTCGATATCCACCTGAGCCGCCGTGGCATTCGCGACCGCAATGTCCTTCTAGCGATGCGCGAGGTCCCGCGCGAGGCTTTCGTCGAGCCTGGTTTCGAAGAATTCGCCTATGAGGACGGGCCGCTGCCGATCGCCGAAGGTCAGACGATATCGCAGCCCTATATCGTTGCGTTCATGATCGAAATGGCGGAGGTCGGAGCCGGTGACCACGTCCTCGAGGTCGGCACCGGATCAGGCTATGCGGCTGCCGTGATGAGCCGTATCGTCGAACGCGTCTACACGATCGAGCGCCACGCCGCGTTGGCTGAAACGGCGAGGCAACGGTTCAAAAAGCTCGGCTACGATAATATCGAAGTCCGCACCGGCGATGGCACCAAGGGCTGGCCAGAGGCGGCACCCTTCGATGCGATCCTGGTTGCGGCCGCCGGACCCGGCGCGCCGCTCGCCCTGCAGGAACAGCTCGACGTCGCTGGCCGGCTTGTCATCCCGGTCGGCGATGAATTCGACTCGCAGCGCCTGCTCAAGGTCACCCGTACCGGCGCCGCAACCTACACCGAAGAGGATTTCGGCGGCGTGCGGTTTGTTCCGCTGATCGGCGAGCAAGGCTGGGGCGAGCCAGGCAGCGACAGCCAGATAGCGGCCGATCTTCCGCACCGGCATCAGCGCAGAAGCAGCCTGCCGCGGATGATAGCGGCCGCCGCCGAGCCGCTTCCGGATTTCGACGATCCGGCCTTCGGTGCGCTGTTCGACCGGTTTGCCGACCGCCGCGTCGTCTTGCTCGGCGAAGCCAGCCACGGCACGTCGGAGTTCTACCGCGCGCGCGCCGCGATCACTCGCAGGCTGATCGAGAAGCATGGCTTCACCATCGTCGCGGTCGAGGCCGACTGGCCCGATGCCGCGGCGATCGACCGTTATGTCCGCCATCGGCCGCCGCGGCCGGGCGCCGCGCCGCCGTTCCAGCGCTTTCCCACCTGGATGTGGCGCAACACCGACGTCGCGGCGTTCGTCGACTGGATGCGAGTGCGTAATGAGCGGATCAGCAAATCCTCCCGGCGGGCCGGATTCTATGGCCTGGACATCTACAATATGGGCGGATCGATTGCGGCGGTCCTGCAATATCTCGACCGGGTCGATCCGCAGGCGGCGAGGATCGCGCGCGAACGCTATGGCTGCCTGACGCCGTGGCAGAACGACCCGGCCACCTATGGCCGTGTCGCACTCACCTCCGGTTACCAGAAATGCGAGAAGGCCGTGCTCGAGCAATGCCGGGAACTGCTTTCCAGAGAGCTCGACTATGCGCAGCAGGACGGTATCGATTTCCTCGACGCCACCCAGAACGCCCGCCTGGTCGCCTCCGCCGAGCGTTATTACCGCACCATGTATTATGGCGGCGCGCAATCCTGGAACCTGCGCGACACCCACATGTTCGAAACGCTGGAGCACCTGCTGCAGGCCCGCGGCCCGAACGCCAAGGCGGTGGTATGGGCCCATAATTCCCATATCGGCGATGCCCGCTATACCGAAATGGGGATCGTCAGGGACGAACTGAATATCGGCCAGCTCTGCCGCCAGCGTTTTGGCGACGAGGTTGCCTTGATCGGGCTCAGTACGCATTCCGGGACGGTGGCCGCCGCCACCGACTGGGACGGCGACATGGAAGTGAAACCGGTTCGGCCTTCCCACAACGACAGCTATGAGCGGCTTTGCCACGACAGCGGCGTCTCGCCTTTCCTGCTCGATTTCGAGCGCGACGACACGCTGCGCGAACGGCTTCTGGAGCGCCGGCTGGAACGCTTTATCGGCGTCATCTACCGGCCCGAAACCGAGCTCCACAGCCATTATGCGGACGCCTCGCTCGCCCGCCAGTTCGATGCTTTCGTCTGGTTCGATGAAACCAGTGCCGTGACGCCGCTTGGGCCGGAACGTGCGGGGACAGGCCTTCCCGAGACCTATCCTTTCGGGCTGTAGCGAATTTGGACCCTGGGAAAGCGGAAAATCAAAAGAAGGAGGTCACCGATGGCCGGAAAAAAGACTCATGAGCAGCAATTGCGCATCATCGAAGAGCGCGAGAACACGAAAAACGCCGGCAAGGATTTCGACGCGGAAGCGGATTTGAAAAAGACCAGGCAAGAGCGCGAGGCGTTCCGGCGCGGTGCCGAGCTCAGATCGGACCCGAAGGATATTGCCGATCCCGACGATCGCAACATCATCCGCGGCGAGCACCAGGAAAGCGCCCACAACAAGCATCGCGCCGACCGCTGAACGGCCGGATCGCTTGACGTTAAGACAATACGGCTCCGGCTCCGTTCCCTGATCTGACGGATGCAGCGTTCGTGGCCGCAAAATTGGCGGACGAGGGCGCCGTCTTGATCCCTGGGGCTATTCGGCAAAAAATGTCGCGGCGACAGCAATTGAGACGAGGCTCAGTATCGCCAGGCCTGCCCTGGCGACATGCGAAGCCTCCCAGACGTTGCGCAAATCTCTCCAGTCGCCGGTCTGCTTTCGAGAGAACATTGAAAAGAACGTCGCGGCGGATTTCGGCAGGGCAGTGTCTTGCACCCAGAAATTATTGACGGGGTGCGTGACCAACCAATAGGTCGCGTGCTCCGCCAGCAACGAGACAAACGCCGCCAAGGTCCACCAGAATCGGGCGCTTGGATAGGGCGTCAGTAAAGCAGGACGGCGAGTGCAATGATGCCGCCGATCTCGGCGAACCCGCCGATCGTGAAGCCGGGATAGTAGATCGCCTGCACTGATCTGTAGGTGGCCTCCTTGAGGCGCAACTTGCCGGGCAATTCCAGAGCGTGCGCGAGCGAGAGCGCCATCGAGACGGCGACCAACAGAAGCGTGGCGATCGTCAATGCGCGCATGTTCCTGCTCCCGACCATGCCCTCGTGGTGCGCGCGTAGATAGGGTGGTTGGTGATCCGGTAAAGGCAACGACACCCGACTTCGCCGGCAAGTCCGGTTCGGTCATTCCCCGATCTGGCTGGTCGACCGTTCGTGGACTGTGGCGCCGGTCTGCGCGTCGACCGCGACCATGCTGACCTCGTAGCCCCAGAGCTTGCGGATATGCCGCAGTGTGGCGTCGCGGCTGCCGCCTTCCAGCACTATGCCGTCCTTGACCTTATGCTGCAGGCGCAGATGCCGGTCGCCGAGCAGGTCCACGTCCACCACCTGGATGTCCGGCCGGCTGGCGCCGATATCGTAGCTGTGGGCGAGTGCGGCGCGGATGCTCTCGTAGCCGCGCTCATTGTGTATCGAGGTGACTTCGTAGTGCGGATCGTTGGCCGCATCGGCAAGCACAAAGAACCGCCATTTCCGGATCAGGGTAGGGCTCAGATACTGGCGGATGAAGGACTCGTCGCGATGGTTGGCCCAGGCGTCCAGCAGGGTCTGGCGCCAGTCGCCATTGCCGGCGATATCGGGAAACCAGTCGCGGTCCTCGGCGGTCGGCGCGGTCGAGATGCGCTGGATGTCCTGCATCATGTCGAGGCCCAGCGCGTAAGGGTTGATACCGGAAAAGCGCGGATCGTCGAAGCCCGGCTGGAAGATCACGTTCGAATGGTTGCGCAGGATCTCCAGCATGGCACCTTCGCCGATCAGGCCGCGGTCGAACAAAAGGTTCATCAGCGTGTAATGCACGAAGGTGGCGCAGCCCTCGTTCATCACCTGCGTTTGGCGCTGCGGATAGAAATACTGCGCGATGACGCGGACAATCCGGATGACCTCACGCTGCCAGGGTTCCAGGATCAGGCTGTTCTTCTCCAGGAAATAAAGCAGGTTTTCCTCGGGCAGCTTGAGCGATTTCTTGCGTTCCGCCATGATGTCCGTCTCGCGGGGCTTGGCGCCGTCCTTCGAAGGCGGCAGCGTGCGCCATAGGTCATTGTAGGAACGCTCCTCGTATTCCAGGCGCTCGCGAACGCCCTCGCGCTGCTTTTCCGACGACAGCTTCGGCGGCCGGTGATATCTGAACACGCCCTGCTCCATCAGCGCATGTGCGGCATCGAGGATCTCTTCCACCGCATCGACGCCATGCCGCTCCTCACAGCGGGCAATGTAACCCTTGGCAAAGTCGAGATAGCTGAGGATGGCGCTGGCGTCCGTCCACTGCTGGAACAGATAATTGTTCTTGAAGAAATGGTTATGGCCGAGTGCCGCGTGCGCCGTCACCAGGGCCTGCAAGGCCATGGTGTTTTCTTCCATCAGATAGACGATGCAGGGATTGGAATTGATGACGAGTTCATAGGCGAGCCCCCGTCCGCCTTTGCGATAGAGCAATTCCTGGTAGAGGTAGTGCTTGCCGAACGACCAGTGCCGGTACATCAGCGGCATGCCGACCGAGGAATAGGCGTCGAGCATCTGTTCGGACGAGATTATCTCCATCTGTACCGGATAGACGTCGAGGTGGAGCTCTTCGGTGGCGATCGCCTCGATGGTCTCGTAGGCGCGCGACAGCGTCCTGAAATCCCAGTCGGAACCGGAAAACAACAACCCGGATCTGCTCGCCATCAGCCCCCTCTTTCACCGCTCTTTTGATAACCCGGCTGTCTGGCGAAGAGCTGGCGGAAAACCGGGTAGATGTCGGCCGCCGTGGCGATGCGGCTCATCTGGAAGTTCGACCACCTCAGCTTGACCGCACTGTAGGCACGCCACAGCGACGTGCCGTTGTCGGTGGCGCCGAAGATGTGGCTCTCGCGCTCGTCGAGGATCTCGACGTAGGCAAAATACTGGCAAAGCCGCATGATCTGTTCGTCGAGCAGGGTGATGCAGCGCTCCGAATCGGTGACGAAATTGTCGCCGTCCGAGGCCTGGGCGACATAGATGTTCCATTCGCGGCTGGGATAGCGCTGCTCGACGATGCGGTGCATCTCCTCGAGCGCCGTGGAAACCACCGTGCCGCCGCTCTGGGTGTTGTAGAAAAAGGTCTCCTCGTCCACCTCCTGCGCCTCGTGCGTGTGGCGGATGAAGACCACCTCGGTCCGGTCGTAGCGCCGTTTCAGGAACAGGTGCAGCAGCACGAAGAAGCGCTTGGCCAGATCCTTCTCGCGTTCGCCCATCGAGCCGGACACGTCCATCAGGCAGAACATCACCGCATTGGCATTCGGCACCGGCTGGGCGTCGAAGCGGTTGAAGCGGATGTCGACCGGGTCGACATAGGCGATTCGCTTGCGGCGGCGCTCCAGTCGCTCAAGCTCTTCCTGCAGCGCCACGATGCGCTGGCGCCTCTCGGCGTTCTGCGGCTTCGCCTCCAGCGACGTGATCTCCTGCGCGATTGCGTCGAGTTCCTCCTGCTTGGGGCGCCTGAGTGCTATGCGGCGGCCATGGCTGTTGCGCATCGTGCGCCCGACATTGATGTTGGTCGGCGAGCCGGTCGCGGCGAAGCCGGCCCGGCGCGGCTTGAAAGCGAGGATCTCCTTGAGGTTGAGCTTGACCATATCAGGCAGTTCGAGGTCTTCGAAAAAGAGGTCGAGAACCTCTTCGCGCGACAGCACGAAACGGAAATCGTCCTCCGATTCGGTTCTTCCCGGGGCTGATCCCATGCCGCCGCCCTGGCCGGGCTTGGGCAGCCGGTCGCCTGGGGTGAAATGCTTGTTGCCGGGCAGGACGTGCTGGCGGCTGCCGCTGTTCCTGGCATCGTTGAAGCTCGGCTCGCCGGTACCCCGCGCCGGCATCGAAACGGCATGCTCGGCGTCCACGTCGGCGATCTTGCCGGCGCGGATCTGATCGCGGATGGTGCGCTTCAACTCTTCGCGCGCCCGCCGCAGGAAACGCTGCCGATTGCCGAGGCTTTTGTCCTTCGGGTTCAGTCGGCGATCAATGAAGATCGGCATATGTTACCCCGGGCTGGCTTCAACCCGCCTTGTTCACCCGCATGTACCAGTCCACCAGCCGGCGGACCTGGCGCTCGGTGTAGCCGCGCTGGATCATCCGCTGCACGAATTCGGTATGCCGCTTCTCCGTCACGCTGTCCTGCTTGGAGCCGAAGCTGATCACTGGCAGCAGGTCCTCGACCTGCCCGAACATCCGCTTCTCGATGACTTCGCGCAGCTTCTCATAGCTTGTCCATGACGGGTTGCGGCCATGGTTTCTGGCCCGCGCGCGCAGCGTGAACTTCACCACTTCGTTGCGGAAGTCCTTGGGATTGGCGATGCCGGCCGGCTTTTCGACCTGCGACAATTCGTTGTCCAAGACCTCGCGATTGAGGATCTGGCCGGTATCGGTATCCTTGTAGTCCTGATCCTCGATCCAGGCATCGGCGTAGGCGATATAGCGGTCGAACAGGTTCTGGCCGTATTCGCTGTAGGATTCCAGATAGGCCTTCTGGATCTCGTGGCCGATGAACTCGGCATAACGGGTGGCCAGCTCCGACTTTATGAAATCGAGATAGTCCGCCTCGGTCTCCTTCGGGAACTGCTCGCGCTTGATCGCCTCTTCAAGGATGTACATCAGATGCACCGGATCGGCCGCCACCTCTTCGGTGTCGTAATTGAAGGTCTGCGACAGGATCTTGAAGGCGAAGCGGGTGCTGACGCCGGTCATGCCTTCGTCGACGCCGGCGGCGTTTCGGTATTCCTGGACCGACTTCGCCTTGGGATCGGTTTCCTTGAGGTTCTCGCCGTCATAGACGCGCATCTTGGTGTAGAGCGGCGAATTGTCGTGTTCGGCCAGGCGGGTCGAGACGGTGAACCGGCTGAGGATATCGAGCACTTCCGGAGCGCAGGGGCTGTTAGCCAATTCGCTTTCGCGCAACAGCTTCTCGTAGATCTGCCGCTCTTCGGTGACGCGCAGGCAATACGGCACCTTGACCACCAGGATGCGGTCGAGGAACGCCTCGTTGTTCTTGTTGTTCTTGAACTGCAGCCATTCCGATTCGTTGGAATGGGCAACGATGATGCCCTGATAGGGGAAAGCGCCGAAATTCTCGGTGCCGTTGTAGCTGCCTTCCTGGGTGGCGGTCAGCAGCGGATGCAGCACCTTGATTGGCGCCTTGAACATCTCGACGAATTCGAGCAGCCCTTGCGTCGTCCGGTTCAGCCCGCCGCTATAGGAGTAGGCGTCCGGATCGGACTGGCTGAAGTTTTCCAGCTGCCTGATGTCGACCTTGCCGACCAGGGCCGAAACGTCCTGGTTGTTCTCGTCGCCCGGCTCGGTCTTGGCAATGCCGATCTGGCGCAGCCTGGACGGCATCAGCTTGACGACGCTGAATTTGGAGATGTCGCCGGACAATTCGTCGAGGCGCTTGGCCGCCCAGGGCGAGATCAGGCCGTTCAGCCGCCGCCGGGCGATGCCGTATTTGTCCTCCAAAAGGTCGCCCATGCGGTCGGGATCGAACAGCCCGAGCGGCGATTCGAAGACCGGGCTGACCTGGCCGCCGACCTTCAGCGTATAGATCGGACGCTGCTCCATCAGCCTTTTCAGCTGCTCCGCAAGCGAGGACTTGCCGCCGCCGACCGGGCCAAGCAGATAGAGGATCTGCTTGCGTTCCTCGAGCCCTTGCGAGGCATAGCGGAAATAACCGGCGATACGCTCGATCGTATCCTCCATGCCGTAAAAGTCGGCGAAGGTTGGATAGATCTTGATCGTCCGGTTCGAAAAAATACGGCCGAGCCGCTCGTCCTTGCTGGTATCGACAAAGGTCGGCTCGCCGATCGCCTCGACCATCCGCTCGGGTGCCGAGGCGTACATCGACTTGTCCTCGCGGCAGGCAAGCAGATATTGCTGGAGGCTTATCTCCTCCTGAGCCGCATTCTTGTAAACCTCGGAAAACAGATCGAAGACGTCGGATTGATTCTCACGCATGGTATTCCTAGCCCCGGAGCCGGTGTGGCTGCACGTTTGTCTCTTGAACAACCAAATGTCAGAAAGCCCTTGTGGTTCCCTTCACTTCGCAGAGAGTGCATGTGATCGAAGGATAAGAGTCTAGATAAGGACATCCTGAGTGCAGACAAGGCGTGCAACGTCCTGACCGAGGCATAAAATCCTGAATTGCACCGCGCCCCGCTGACGACTCCCAACAAGACGGAGGAACGGTTCGGGTCCTTCCCGGTTGTGAGGGAAAGGAGACGGTCGATGTCTGGGAATAGTTTGTGGTTGCTCGTTGTTGCAGGCGGTCCACTGCTGCTGGCAATCCTGATCGCCTACGCCCTGCTCACGCAGCGCCGTCGCGGCCCGGCGGAGCGCAGGGAAAGCGAGCGCGCCACCGAGCGCCTGTATCAGGAAAAGAAGGACTGACCGACAGGATCGCAGCTCAGCTGCCGGCGGCCGCCAGCCCGGTCGCTTTTTCGGCGCGCAGCAGCATGCCAAACAGGTCACGCGGCTCATCGGGATCGGCCAGAAGGTCTAGTTCCTCGTAAAGGCCGGTCCGCTGAAGCTGATCGCGAACGTAACGCAAGGCGGAAAAATCCTCGATCGCAAAGCCGACGGAATCAAACAATGTGATCTGTCGGGCGTCCGTCCGGCCTGCTGCCTTTCCTGTCATCACCTGCCACAATTCGGTGACCGGATGATCCGCATCGAGCTGCTGGCTCTCGCCTTCGATGCGCGTCTGCGGCGGGTATTCGACGAAAATATCCGAGCGCAGCAGAATGTCGCGATGCAGCTCGGTCTTGCCCGGGCAATCGCCGCCTACCGCATTGATGTGCACGCCGGATCCCACCATGTTGTCGGTCAGGATTGTTGCCGACCGCTTGTCGGCGGTAACCGTGGTGATGATCTCTGCACCCTCAACGGCCTCCTGCGCCGACGCGCAGAGCTTGATGTCGAAGCCCAGGCCGGCAAGGTTCTTCATGCATTTGATCGAGGCCGCCGGGTCGATATCGTAGAGGCGCAGCCTGTCGACGCCAAGCAGCGCCTTGAAGGCGATCGCCTGAAATTCCGATTGCGCGCCATTGCCGATGATCGCCATGCAACTGGCGGCCTCTGGAGCGAGGTATTTCGCCGCGACGGCCGAGCTTGCGGCGGTTCTGAGCGCCGTCAGGATGGTCATTTCCGAAAGCAGCATCGGATAGCCGTTGCCGACATCGGCAAGCACGCCGAAAGCGGTCACGGTCTGGCGGCCGTCACGCGTGTTCTTCGGATGCCCGTTGACGTATTTGAAGCCGTAAAGCTGCCCGTCGCTGGTCGGCATCAGCTCGATGACGCCGTCAATGCTGTGCGAGGCGACGCGCGGCGTCTTGTCGAACAGCTCCCAGCGCCTGAAATCCTCTTCGATATAGGCGGCAAGCTCGACCAGAAAGCGCTCGATGCCGATGGCAAGCACCAGCTTCATCATGCGGTCGACGCTGACGAACGGGACGATGTTCAAATTGGCGGTCATGGCTCAGAACCCCCTCGTCGGGCGGTCCATGATCCGCCGGCCCATCAGGCTTGCGGTCAGGTCAACCAAAAGAGTGGCGGTGCGGCCGCGCTCGTCAAGAAATGGGTTGAGCTCGACCAGGTCGAGACTGGTGACGAGGCCGCTGTCATGCAGCATTTCCATCGCCAGATGCGCCTCGCGGAAGGTGGCGCCGCCGGGAACGGTGGTGCCCACCGCCGGGGCGATCGACGGGTCGAGAAAATCGACGTCGAGGCTGACATGGAGCATGCCATTGGCGGCGCTCACCCGTTCGAGAAAGGCGCGAAGCAGTTGCGCTATGCCGTGCTCGTCGATCGAACGCATGTCGTGGACCGTCACGCGGGCTCTGCGCAATGCATCCCGTTCCGCCAGGTCCACGCTGCGGATCCCCAGCGCGCATATGCAAGCCGGCTCCACCTGTGCTGCAAGCCGGGGGAAATAGCCCTCGAAGCCGGGCTGCCCGCTGGCATAGGCCAGCGGCACGCCATGCAGATTGCCGCTGGTCGTCGTGTCGAGCGTATGAAAATCGGGGTGGGCGTCGAGCCACAGCACGAAGAGCGGCCGACCGGCATTCGCCGCGCGGCGGGCTATGCCGGCGAGCGTGCCGGCCGAAATGCTGTGGTCGCCGCCGAGAAAGATCGGCATCGCATCGGCGCTTGCCGCATAGGCAGTTTCGCTGATCGCTGCCGTCCAGGCGGCGATTTCCGGCAGCGCCTTCACCGCCGCGTTGCCGTGTACGACAGGGCGCATATCGGCAGGGACAATCGTTCCGAGGTCGGTCAGCGTATGGCCAAGCTCGGTCAGCGCGCCGGCCAGACCGGCCGTGCGAAGCGCGCTCGGCCCCATCTCGCAGCCCATGCGGCCTGAGCCGGCCTGGATCGGCGCCCCAACGATCGTGCAATGCATTGTCATACTCACCGAATTACGATGGCTTTATTGAAGCGGGCATCGCTGGCAAAATGAACATGTCAAATTGGCAAATTTGTTGAACTGCCTTACCATAGCGGCAGCATCTACTTCCGTTGTGAGCAAACATGGACCAACTTGACGAGCGGATCATCACCTCTTTGCGGCACGACGCCCGGCGCAGCATTTCCGACCTTGCCGTCAGCCTGGGTGTCTCCCGGGCAACGGTAAGGTCCCGGATCGAGCGACTTGAAAGAGACGGCGTCATCGTCGGCTACACCGTCATTCTACGCGCCGACGCGGTCGATCAGCGGGTGCGTGGCATCATGATGATCGAGATCGAGGGCCATGCCGCCGATCGCGTCATCCGGGCGCTGGGCGGCTTCTCCGAGGTCTCGACCATCCACACCACCAATGGCCGGTGGGACCTGGTGATAGAACTCGGAACCCAGACGCTGAGCGAGTTCGATGCGGTGCTGAGACGTATCCGGCTGATTCCCGGAATTACCGGCAGCGAAACAAGCCTGCTCCTGGCAACGCCGCGCACCACCAAGGCGCGGCTGTGATCTTCGCCCT
Organism: Mesorhizobium sp. M0768; assembly: GCF_040320195.1. Lineage (NCBI taxonomy): Bacteria > Pseudomonadati > Pseudomonadota > Alphaproteobacteria > Hyphomicrobiales > Phyllobacteriaceae > Mesorhizobium > Mesorhizobium sp. M0768. The sequence goes on from NZ_JAMYPD010000007.1 coordinate 48,746, forward strand.
TGACCTCCAGCGGCAATGAAATCCCAAGCCAGGGAACCTTCAATTGCCGCCGCGGTTAGAGCAATTGCAGGAAAAGTGTGAAACGGTTTTCCGTTCGGAATTGCGTCAAAACAAGAGTGATCGGTTCAGCGTTTCCCCCGATGAACCGTTCTAGGCTCGGACAGCCCTTCTTCGAGGGAGAACAATCATGGCTCACGCCCAGCAGGAACTGGTCGAATTCGTTATCAGCAAAGCGTTCAATCCGGTCATGCGGGCCAAACCAGACGGAAAATCCGATGCCGAACGCAAGACGCTCGAGCACGTCCAGCAAGCCACGAAGACCGAGATCGAGCGCTATCGCCATTACGGCTCGGCCGAGGAGGTCGCGACCAATTTCAAGCGCGACCTGAGCTCAGATGCCGCCAAAAAGTTGCACGCCCAGCTGCGGCGCCTGCATCTGCCGACGATCGAGGATATTCGCGACGAATTTGAGGACAAAGCCCGCAAGCTTGGGGTCAAGGCCTCGTCGTAGATCCGCGACCGGTCCTCGGTGACGTCCGTCAGGCTGTCATCACAAACCGTCCTTGGTCGGAGGCCACCCTGACCGAACCGTCTCGGGGATGTTGTCCGACGTCAGATCGCCCCGATTGAGCTTTTCAATCGCTTCATCGGCTTCGCTTTCGTCGAGACCGGAAAGCGGCAACCCGCCGACCACGACGGCTTCGTCGCTCTCGCTGTCATAGACCTCCCAGAGGCCTTCCGGATTCTGTCGTTTGTCGAACGGCATGGCACTCCCCAACACCGCTATTGTACGCCTGCCACCCATTTCAGGGCCTGGGCTTTTTCGTCCTCCGGGAACACCCGCGCCTCGATTTGCGGAAACAGCGCGTCCGTCATTTCCGTGGCTGCCTTGATCCACTGCTTGTTGGAAATCACGGCGGCACGTTTGAAGCGGTGGACCTCGCCAAGTTTGCTCAGCCCATACTGCAGGTCGCGCCGCAAGGCGCCAGCCGTCATGTCCTCGAAATCGGCAAGATCGGTCAGGACGCCGATGTCCTTATGGTCGCTCAGTTTCGCTTCGATTGCCGGGATGACTTTGTCGTAGTCGTCCGCCGTCACGGTGCCGATGACACGAAAGGCGGCGACATTCTGGGGAGCGGAAATCATCTCGATCATTTTTTCCTCCGGTCTCTGACTTGCTGCCTGCCCGAAACAAACTCGGGCCATTGGCGGATGTTCCCTGCCGGAGGCGTGCTTGGCTTCAACCTGACATGGTTAGAACGACGATCGGCCGGCCTCCCCGACCGGCGCTCGGATCGCCTGGGTGACGACGGTATAACGCGTGATTTGACCCTCCTCGGGGTCCTCTCCGTCGAAGTGGATTTCTGCATTCAGTGGCAGCTGCGCGGTGTTGCCGAACTGCTTGACGGCGGAGACATGCACGATCTGCACGTCGGGGTCGCGCTTCATGGCGTCCATCGCCGCAAGCTCGGCGCTGCTGCTGCCGCCGATCCGCCAGCTGGCTTCCAGCACTCCCGATCGCCAGATGCCCGAGGAATCGACACCTTGGCCGATGTCGTAGTTGCGCCGTGAGGCAAAGAATCCGGGATAGCCATCCATCGCGGCGTCGTAGATCCTCGCCTGCGCCACAGCCAAACTTAGCGCCGGAGAAAGCTGCAGCCCGTCCAGCGCCTCCCATCCGCCGCGCACGACGACCAGATCGGATCCGCCGTAAACGGGCTGTCCGGCATTGTCGGCCGTCATTCGCTGCACGCCGTAATAGGCGACCGATGTTCCGTCGATCGCCGTTCTGCCAATGCTCAGCGTGACGATGTCGCGAAGCTCCGTTTCGAGAACAAGGCCGTATTCCCTCAGGTCGGAGGATGGATATCGATCCAGCAGCCTTTCGATATCGGCGACGGTCGCGGCGGTGTGCTGGTCGCGGCCCCGCGAAGCGCGCGGTGGCTTGAACCGGACCAGCCCGAGCTGCAGCAGACGTTCCGCTGCGCGCAGCGCGTCATCGCGTGAAAATGCGGTATAGCCGGGCAGTACGGCCGCGCCGACGGCTCTGCCGAAGCCGGCTGGCCATTCTTTTGGCCGTGCCGCCGACCCGTCCACCAGCTCGTGGGTTATGGCCTTGGTGGTTGCGAGGCGCCAGGGCACCACACCGCCGAAGAGGTCGTCCGGCCCGTTTATGCCCAGTTGGAGCGCATCGACGGCAAGCAGGCTGTCGTCCGGCACGAAATACAGTCGGCGACTGTCACCGCCGCCGTCACTCAGGCCCTCGCGGAAGGCAAAGCCCTTCAACGCCGCAATCGTGCGCGCAACGGCAGCGACGGTTTCCCGCTCGTGGGCATAGATGGTCTCGCCGCCCGGCGCGGAGAATGCGACCACAACACCTTTCGACCCGCTTGGTTGCTTACCGCTTAGCCCGGTCATGTCGCGCCCTTCGTCCATTGCCGAGCCCATTGCCGTTTCCGCGGCGATGCGTCCGAACCGAAAAACCCGCTTCCTCGGCGAATGTTCCGGCCAACGGCCGGCAATCCGGTTTGACCGAGGTTTGACCGGGGCGGCGACCGGAACTCGGCGGCTCGTAGCTGTTTATGAGGGAATCTCAGACAGCGAGATGGAGACCATGGCTTTCAGGCTCAAAAGCTCTGCCTTTGCCGATGGCGACAAAATACCGCCGCGCTATTCCCGCGACGGCGGCAACGAACGCGCCGCAAGGAACCAAAAGCTTCGTCCTGGCCGTCGAGGACCCCGACGCCCCTTCAGGCATGTTCCGTCATTGGGCGGTCTACGACATCGACGCACAGCGCAACTTTCTTCCCGAAGGCACGACCGCCGGCGCCAAGACCGAGAGCCTCGGACACGGCGTCAACGATTTCGGCAATCCTCATTATGACGGCCCCCAGCCGCCGCCTGGGCATGGGCTCCACCATTACCATTTCCGGCTTCTTGCACTCGACGTCGAGACGCTTCATCTCGGCGAGAAGGCTGCCGTCGAAGACGTGCTGAAACAGACCGAGCCGCACGTCGTGGGAGAGGCCGAGCTCGTCGGCACGTTCGAACGGGCTTGAGGACGCCACGCCATCCCGTCGCCTGGTTCGGCACAAACGGAGAAGCATGATGGACAACAAATCAAACCCTGTTGACCAACCCATATCCGGCAAGAAAGCCAGCGGCAGCGACAAGGCCGAGGCACCGAAGGAAGCAGGCGATCAGGCACGGAAAGCCCAGGAGTGGGGCGGCGGCTCAAAGGCCTCGAAAGGCGCGATATCGCCGAAGGATCGCAAAAATCAAAACTCCAGCCAGCGCAGCTGATACCGGTCCGTCATCCGGCAATGCGTCTGAAGCGGCGGGCAAGGCCGGGCTGGAGGCACTGCGCTGCGCCTCACATCGCTAGCGGTTCATGTTCATGGTCGCATTCATCGGCATCAAATTGTGGTCGAGATTGGCCATGATCCAGATCGAGCCGCCGATCACCAGAACTACGATCAGCACGCCGAAGGCAAGCGCCAGGGCGTTGTTGGTGTTGTCCGGTCCCGTCGTGATGTGCAGGAAGAAGACGAGATGGACGCCCATCTGGGCGATCGCCAGCACGACCAGCGCCACCGGAATGCCGGGTGCCCATATCAGGTTGGTTCCGGGCAACCAGAACGAGGCGATGGTCAGCAGCGTTGCCAGCCCGAGGCCGATCACATAGCCGCGTAGCCCGGATCCGACCTCGGTGTCGCCGAGGTATTCGTCACCCGGCGCCGTATCGATGTCGTAGCGCTCCAGCCCATCGGTGTCGCGCCGTTGCGCGTGGCGATCGTCCGCATTGCTCATCGACTTGCTCCCAGGAGATAGACCACCGTGAACAGGGCGACCCAGATGATGTCGAGGGCGTGCCAGAACAGGCTGAAGCACATGAAACGCCGAAGAATATCGTCGCGGAATCCCTTGGCGAAGATCTGCGCCATCATCGTGAGCAGCCACAGCAGCCCCGCCGTGACGTGAAGGCCATGGCATCCAACCAGCGTGAAGAACGCCGACAGGAAAGCGCTGCGCGTCGGTCCGGCACCGCTGGCAACCATATGCGCGAACTCGCGCAACTCGAGCAGGATGAAGCTGGCGCCGAGCACGAAGGTGACAGCCATCGCGACATAGAACCAGGAGCTTCGCCGCGCTGTCACGGCGAGGCTGGCGAGACCGCAGGTGAAGCTCGACAACAGCAAAGCGGCCGTCTCGATCGCGACGTTGCGCAGGTCGAACAGCTCGGCTCCGCTTGGTCCGCCCGCCGTCTTGCCCGCCAGCACCGCATAGGCCGCGAAGAAGGCCGAGAACATCACGATGTCGCTCAGAAGGAAGATCCAGAAGCCGTAGCCCACGACGATCCGGATCGGTGCCGGGCCGCCGTCTCCGTGGCCGGGTGCATGGCCGTGCCCGCCATGGAGGCGGTAGGGGTCACGCTCTCGAACGTCGATCGCGGTCATGGCCTTGGCCCCGTGTAAGTGGCCAGCGCCTCGCGGCGCGCACTTCGGTTGGCGCGGTCGATCCGGGCGACTTCGGCGGCAGGAATGACGTATTCGGGGATGTCGCGCCACGCGAATACGACGAAGGTGGCCAAAGCACCGAGCGCGCCGAGCGCCACCATCCACCAGATGTGCCAGATGAGGGCAAAACCCATCACGGTCGCAAAAAAGGCGCAGATGAACCCGGTGGGACTGTTGCGGGGCATCTCGATCGGCTCGTAGTCAGGCTCGTCGCGCAGCCGGTTTTGCTCGCGTGCCCGCTGCTTGATGCTCCAGTAGGGCTCTTCGCCCTCGACATGCGGAAGCGCGGCGAAGTTGAAGACCGGCGGCGGCGAGGGCGTGGCCCATTCCAGCGAGCGGCCGTCCCAGGGATCTCCGGTGGCGTCGCGAAGCGCCGCGCGCTGCCGGATGCTGACGACGAGCTGTACGATCTGCGCGACCACGCCGGCGGTGGTGATCAACATGCCGACGCCGGCAACCAGCACCCACGGATGCCAGGCCGGCACGTCGAAATGCTGCATGCGGCGGGTCATGCCGAGCAGGCCGACAGTGTAGAGGGGCACGAAGGTGGCGTAGAACCCGATCAGCGTCAGCCAGAAGGCCAGCTTGCCCCAGCCCTCGTGCAGCCGGAAGCCGAATGCCTTGGGAAACCAGTAGGTATATCCCGCGAAGGCGCCGAACAGCACGCCGCCGATGATGACGTTGTGGAAATGCGCCACCAGGAACAGGCTGTTGTGGAGCAGGAAATCGGCTGGTGGCACCGCCAGCAACACACCCGTCATGCCGCCGATGACGAATGTCACCATAAAGCCCAGCGACCACAGCATTGGCGTCGCGAAGCGGATGCGGCCGCCATACATGGTGAACATCCAGTTATAGATCTTCACGCCGGTACCGACAGCGATGATGCTGGTGGCGATGCCGAACGCGGCGTTGACGTCGGCGCCGGCGCCCATCGTGAAGAAGTGGTGCAGCCACACCATGAAGGAGACGATGCAGATGAAGAGCGTCGCGGCCACCATCGAGCGGTAGCCGAACAGCGGCTTGCTGGAGAAGGTGGAGATGACCTCCGAGAAGATGCCGAACGCCGGCAGGACGAGGATGTAGACCTCGGGATGGCCCCAGGCCCAGATCAGGTTCACGAACATCAGCATGTTGCCGCCAGCTTCATTGGTGAAGAAATGAAAGCCGAAATAGCGGTCGAGCGTCAGCATCGCGAGCGTGGCGGTGAGGATCGGGAAGGCGGCGACGATGAGCAGGCTGGCGGCAAGTGAGGTCCAGCAGAACATCGACATCCTGAGGTAACTCATGCCGGGCGACCGCATCTTCAGGATCGTGGTGACGAAATTGATCCCGGTGAGCAGCGTTCCGACGCCCGCTATCTGCACGGCCCACAGATAATAGTCGACGCCAACGCCCGGCGAATAGGCGGTCTCGCTGAGCGGCGGATAGGGCAGCCATCCGGTACGCGCGAATTCACCGATCACCAGCGAGATGTTGACCAGCAGCGCACCGGTGGCGGTGAGCCAGAAACTCACCGAGTTGAGCGTCGGAAAGGCAACGTCTCGGACGCCGAGCTGCAGCGGCACGACCAGGTTCATCAGGCCGATGACGAACGGCATCGCCCCGAAAAAGATCATGATGGTGCCGTGGGCGGAAAAGACCTGGTTGAAGTGGTCGGGCGGCAGATAGCCGGGCGCCTGGAAGGCGAGGGCCTGCTGCGACCGCATCATGACGGCGTCGCTGAAGCCGCGCAGCAGCATCAGCAGCGCCAGCAGCGTGTACATGACGCCAATCCGCTTGTGATCGACGCTGGTGATCCATTCGCGCCAGAGATAGGGGAAATGGCCGGCCAGGAAGACCCAGGCCAGCACGCCGAGGATTGCCAGGGCGACGACCGCCGAGGCGATCATCGGCAGAGGCTGATCGAACGGAATGACGTCCCAGCTCAATTTTCCGAGCATTGTCAGCCTCCTGCCTTGGGCGATACGCTCGGCCCGGGGCGACCGGCCTGGGGGCCGGGCGCGGGTGGAACGCCCTGCGTCGCGATTTCGTGGAAAAGGTCCGGCTCGACCGAGCGATAGGTCGAAAGCGGCACGTCGGTGCTCTGTCTGGCCAGTTCCTGGTAGCTGGCCTTGTCGAGTGCCTGTCCCTGGCTTCGCGCCGAATTGACGAACGCCTCGAAGGCGTCCGCCGCGACGGCATGCAGCACGAATTGCATGCCTGGAAAACCGTCACCGCTGAAATGGGCCGACCGCCCATAGAAGTCACCCGGCTGATCCGCCTGCAGGTGAAGCTGCGTCGTCATGCCGTTCATCGTGTAGATCATGCCGCCGAGCTGAGGCACGAAGAACGCATTCATGACGCTTGCCGAGGTGAGCGAGAAATGCACCGGCCTGCCCGCCGGCACCACGAGCTGGTTGATGCTCGCGACATTCTGCTCGGGGTAGATGAACAGCCATTTCCAGTCGAGCGAGACGACCTGCACCTCGAACGGCCTTTGCTGGGAATCCAACGGCTTCATTGGGTCGAGGTCATGCGACCCGATCCAGATGATGCCGCTCAGAAACAGGATGACGAGGATGGGGATCGACCAGACTACCAGTTCGATGCGTCCGGAATAGGCCCATTCCGGCAGGTATCGCGCTCTTGTGTTGGTTTCCCGGAACCACCAGGCAAAGCCGAGCGTCGCCACGATCGTCGGGATGACGATGGCCAGCATGATAGCAACCGAATTGAGCAGGATCGTCCGCTGCGCCGCCCCCACCGGCCCTTGCGGATCGAGCACGCCGCCCTGGCAGCCGGCAAGCAGCCCGACCAGCAGGATCGTCGCGCCGAGGCAGCCAAGACGGATGGCGGCACAGTTTCGAACGATCACCCTCAGCAGCATGAGATCTCGCCGTTTCCTGAAAACCGATTGGAACGTTGCAGGCAGCGTGGCTGCCAACCCCGAATGTGCGCGCCGGTGTGCTCCTGGCGACAGTTTCTTCACGCACGCGGCTCCGGCTGGCAGAACCACACGCGGCGGACGTCATCGTTAAGCGGTCAACCTGTCGAGAACCCTCCAAATCCTAAAAACCAGCGGCAAATCCCAAGCAACCAGAGCCAAATCCTAAGAAACCAGAAACAGTACCCAGATCGAAGTTATCGCCAGAAACGTGGCGAATGCCAAGGCGGTAAACCGGTTCGTGGCCGCGCCCACGGTTGGTCCATTTAGTCCGCTCCCTGCGACGTAGCTGCTAATTTCAGTGATGCTGCTCCAGATGGCTGCGCCAACCGAACGAATGTTCGTCGCGAAAGTTCCCAAAAAGCCAGATCCATCGCAGCCTTTGGTTGAAGGCCGGCGGGCAACGCGATGCGCACCAGCGGCATGCGATGCGCACCAGCGGCGGTTGGGCGGCTTCCCTGTAAACGAAGCCGAGCCTTTTGCGTATGTAAAAATTACTTGTCTAGGTGAAAATAGTTGCTACTAATCGGCTGGGCCGGTTTCAGGGAGGAATTTCGGGCATGACAAGACTGCGCGGTCTCGCGTGGGATCACCGACGCTGCTGGGGTCCGCTCGACGCCAGCATCGGGCCGTATTGTGCCGCCAATCCCGGTCTTGAGATCGAATGGGACCGCCGCAGCCTCTACGAATTCGGCGAGGGCGCGCTTGGTCCGGTGCTCGGCGCCTATGATCTTGTCGTGTTCGACCATCCGTTCATCGGCGATATTGCCGAAGGCGGGCTGATGGTGCCGTTCGATTTGTCGGCCGAGCAGCGCCACGGCTTCGAACGGGATTCGGTCGGCGCATCCTGGCAATCCTACGCAAGGGACGGGCTTCAATGGGCGTTGCCGATCGATGCTGCCTGTCAGGTTGCCTCGTATCGCCCCGATCTCCTGGAGCGCTACGGACCGCTGCCGCGCAGCCATGACGAGGTGCTGGAGCTCGGCCGGCGCGCCTTGAAGGACGGCAAATGGCTTGGGCTGCCGTTGGTGCCGACTGACGCCATGTGCCTGCTTTTGACGCTCGGTGAGCCCCGGGAAGACCGCGACGAGTTCATCGCCGGGGAAAAAATCGAGCGGGCCGTCGGGCAATTGCGCCAGCTTGCGGCGCTGTCGCATCCGAACTCGCCGAAATGGAACCCGATCCGTTGCTACGATCACATGATTGCGCATGACGACGTGGTCTACGTGCCGTTCGCCTTCGGCTACGTGAACTACGCCTCTAAGGCAGACAGGCCGTATCTGCGCTTCGCCGACGTGCCGACGCCGCGATCCGCCGGCGCCTTGCTCGGCGGCGCCGGCATCGGCGTCAGCGCCCAATCGAAACACAAGCAGGCAGCCATCGATTACGCGCTATTTCTGTGCTCGCCCGGCTATCAGCGCGGCGACTATGTGAAATCCGGCGGACAGCCGGGGTCGCTGGCGGCGTGGCAGGATACCGAGGTCAACGCGCTCTCGGGCGGCTTCTTCGCCTCGACGCTGGCGACGATCGAAGCCTCTTATCTGCGCCCGACCCATCCGGGCTTCATCAGCTTCTTCCGCCAATGCGCCCCGCATGCCGCGGCGGCGATCGCCGGCGAATTGCAGGCGGCCGAGCTCGCGGATCGGCTGAACCGGCTCTATCGCGAGACCAGGCATGGCCAGCCGCAACGGAGCGTCGCGTAATGGCCGCCGATATTGCCCAGATCGTCGACGAAGGCGAAAGCGGCCGCAACGGCTATCGGGTGCCGGCGGTGGAGAAGGCGCTCGACATACTGGAATTCATGGCTGCCAGCGGCGAGCCGCTGACCCAGACCGAGATCGCCACCGGAATGGGGCGCTCCATTCACGAGATCTACCGCATCCTGCTGCTGCTGGAGAAGCGCGGCTACATTTTCCGGACGCAATCGGACCGCTTCCGCCTGTCGCTGAAGCTGTTCGAACTGGCGCATATGCATCCTCCGGTGAACCGCCTGGTCGAATGCGCGCTGCCGGTGATGCGCGGCCTCGCCGCCAATGCCGACCAGAGCTGCCATCTGGTCGTGCGCGAAGGCGAGAGCGCACTGGTCGTGCTGCAGATCGATTCGCCTTTGCCGATGCGTTATTCGGTTGCCCTTGGCTCGCATTTCCCGATCCTCGAAACGAGCTCCGGCGCGGTGCTGCTGGCGCATTCGAGCCGCGCCGAGCGCGACCGCATCGTCGAACGGATCGTCGCTGCAGGCGAAGGCCAAGGCAGCCGGGCGGAAATCGAAGCGCGGCTGAACGAGGTCGCAAGGCTCGGCTATGAAATGCGCGCCTCGCTGGCTGTCGAGGGCTGCACCAATATCTCGATGCCGGTGCGCGACCATACCGGCGCCGTCATTGCCGCGCTCACCGTCCCCTTCCTGCCGCAAAAGGCCGCCCGCTTCGATCGCAGCACCGTCTTCGAACGGGCGAAGGCGGCGGCCGAGGCGATATCGGCGGCGCTGGGCGCGGGCGAAGCTGCCCCCTCTTCACGTGCCGACCCGGAACGGCGGGACTATCCGTTCAGCAACTGACAAGAAATACAGGGAGAAGAAACATGAACTGGTCCAAATCGATGCTGTTTGCCTCGGCGGCGGTGCTTGCTCTGAGCGCCGCCGCGGCACACGCCGAAAACATGCCGAAGCGCATCGGCTACGTCACCAACTACGCCACGCATGAGTGGTATCAGAACGTCATCAAGGGCATGCAGTCACGCGCCAAGGAACTCGGTATCGAGCTCGAGGTGCAGGACGCCAATCTGGACGTTGCCAAGGAGGTCTCCGCCGCCGAAGATTTCATGGCCAAGGGCGTCGACGTCCTGATCATCACGCCCGTCAACGAGGAAGGCGTCGTGCCGCTGCTGCGCCAGGCGAAATCCAACAACGTTCCGGTCGTGCTCGAAGGCAATCCGGTTAAGGGCATGACCACAATGGTCGCGATCTGCGACTACGACACCGGCTACACCGCCGGCGTCGAAGCCGGCAAATACGCCAAGGAAAAGCTCGAAGCCAAAGCCAAGGTGATGAATGTCGGCCTGCCGCTGCTGTCCGCCACCGTGCTGCGGTCGCAGGGTTTCATGGATGGCCTCAAGACCATCGTCCCCGACGCGGTCATGGTCCACGACCTCGACGGCGGCGGCAATCCCGATCGCGCACTCGAAGTCTCTTCGGCGGCTCTTGCCAAGAACGCCGACATCAACATCATCTACGGCATCAACGATTCCTCCTCGCTCGGCGGCCTTCAAGCCTGGAAAGCGGCCGGCAAGTCGCAGGACGGCCTCTTGACTGTCGGCACCGGCGGCGAAGGCCTCGCCTTCATCAATGCGATGCAGAACGAACCGTCCTACCGCATCGAGGCCGCGATGTTCCCGGAAAAGGAAGGCTACACCGCCATCGATGCAGCGGTTAAGCTCTTCAATGGCGAAGAGGTGCCGGAACACATCGTCAGCCCGACCGCGCCGATGAACGGCGACGACTGGAAGAAGTTCTACGACTACGATGGCACCACACGCAAAATCAAATGGGATGCCGTCAATGCGCTTCAGCCACCGGAAAAATGCATGAAAACTTCCGCCGATCTGAAGAAGTAAGGATTCCGGGTAGCCCTTCCCGCACGGCGGGAAGGGCGGCGGATCGGATATGCCGAACGGCAAAACAGGGCAACCGTCCTGTTTTGGCCGGCAGTTTCCAGATGGCGACGGCACCGATACGGGCCCGGAAATGAAATGGACATGAGCGAGCTTACGCAACCCTCTGCGCCAAGGCGTTTCATCGGCGGCCAGCTGCTGGGCAGCAGCCAGCTGGTGCTCGGCGTGATCCTGGCCGTGCTCTGCATCGCCATTTCGATTGCCGCGCCGCAATTCTATTCCGAGGCCAACATCATCGCCATCCTGCGCCAATGCGCCCTGGTGCTGATCGTTGCCTCCGGCATGACGATGCTGATCATCACTGCGGAAGTCGACCTGTCGGTCGGTGCATCGCTGGCTTTTGTCGGCTGCATCGGCATGGCCGTGCTCAATTCAACGCACAGTCTGACGCTCGGGCTGCTGGCGGCGCTCGCCTTTTCAGGCGCGGTCGGCCTTTTCAACGGCCTCGTCGTCACCAGCCTCAAGGTGAACTCGCTGATCGCCACCATCGGCACCATGATGATGCTGCAGGGCGGCGTTTACCTGTTCACCCGCGAGGCGGTGCAGAACCACCACCGGCTTGCCGGCTTCACCGATCTCGGCGCTGGCTATATCGGCGCGATCCCGCTGCCCGTGGTCGTTGCCGCGGTGATTTTCGCGCTGGCCGCGGCAACGCTGCGCTTCACCACGCTCGGCCGTTATCTCTACGCTGTCGGCGCCAACGAGCGCGCGGTTCGTCTCTCCGGCGTGCGCTCGCAAGGGCTGAAACTGTTCGCCTTCGTCGTCACCGGCCTGTGCGTCGGCGTCGCCGGCATGATCCTGTCGTCGCTGATGAATGCCGGCCAGCCGACCGCTGGCCGCGGCTTCGAGCTGACGGTGATTGCCGCCGTCATCCTCGGCGGCACCAGCCTGCTTGGCGGCCGCGGCTCGCTGCTTGGCACGTTGCTGGGCGTGCTGGTGCTGAAGGTCATCGACAACGGCATCATCATCCTCGGCTGGAACCAGGACCTGCAGATGGTGGTGCCCGGCATCGTCATCATCGTGGCGACCTTTCTCGACATCGTGCGGAACAGAGCCAATGTCGGTTGATTTCCTTCACCCCGGCGAAACCGTGGCTGTCGACAAAAGCGTGCCGGCGCTGGAGATGCGCGGCATCGGCAAGCGTTTTCCCGGCGTGATGGCGCTGGACAATGTCGATCTGACCTTGGAACCCGGCAAAATCCATGCCCTGATGGGCGAGAACGGCGCTGGCAAGTCGACGCTGATCAAGATCATGGCCGGGGTCTACGGCAAGGATGCCGGCACCATCCGCCTGCGCGGCCGCGAGGCCGACATCAAGTCGCCGCGCGATAGCCTGAAAGAGGGCATCAAGGTGGTGTTCCAGGAGATCGCGCTGATCGCCGAATTCAGCGTCGCCGAAAACATCTTCCTCGAAGGCTATCCGACCGGCAAAGGCGGCTCGATCGACTGGAAGAAGATCCGTGCCGATGCGGCCGCTCTGTTCAAGCGTATCGGCTTCAACGTCGACCCGGCGGCGCGCACGGGATCGCTGCCGGTCAGCCAGCAGCAGATGGTCGAGATCGCCCGCGCACTCGCCCATGAGGCCCGCGTCGTGGTGATGGACGAGCCGACCTCCTCGCTGACGCCTAACGAGGTCTCGCTGCTGTTCACCGTCATCCGCCGGCTGGCCGCGCTGGGCATCGCGGTGCTCTATGTCAGCCACAAGCTCGACGAGGTCTTCGAGATCGCCGACACCGTGACCGTGCTGCGCGACGGCCGCCACGTCTCGACCAGGCCGATCGGCCAACATACCAACGACACGCTGATCCAGGACATGATCGGCCGGCGCATCGAAAACCTGTTCCCGCGCAAGCGCGGCGCGCCGGGCAGCAAGGTCGCGCTTTCCGTTGAAGGACTCAGCACCGCCAAGAAGCTGAAGGATGTGTCGTTCGAGGCGCATGCCGGCGAAGTCCTCGGCTTCTTCGGCCTGATGGGCGCCGGCCGGACCGAGCTCGCCAAGGCCATCGTCGGCTACGACCCGATCACTTCCGGCGCCATTTCGGTCGATGGCAGCCGGCTGCTGCCGCACGAAACGCACACCGGCGTCCGGCTCGGCATCGGCCTGCTCACCGAGGACCGCAAGAGCGAGGGGCTGATGGGCGAGTTGCCGGTCTACCAGAATGCCAGCCTCGCCTCACTCGGCGCCTTCGCCAGAATGGGCTTCATCGACAAGGCCAGGGAACGCAAGGCGGTGCAGGACTATGTCGACCGTTTCCGCATCCGGACGCCCAGCCTGTTCCAGCAGGTCAAGAATCTGTCCGGCGGCAATCAGCAGAAAGTGCTGATCGCGCGCTGGCTGATGCGAGGCCTGAAGGTGATCGTCGTCGACGAGCCGACCCGCGGCATCGACGTCGGCGCCAAGTCGGAGATTTTTGCGCTCATCGACCGGCTCGCCGGCGAGGGCCTGGCGGTCGTCATGATGACGTCCGAAATGCCCGAGCTGCTGGGGCTTGCCGACCGCATCGCGGTGATGTGCGAAGGCCGCCTCACCGCGATCATGCCTCGCGACGAGGCCATGCAGGAGAACATCCTCAATGCGGCAATCGGCTAAGACGATGACGCTTCGCAAAGGGACCAAGCGATGAGCCTGGCAAGCACCGACTCCATGAAAGCTGGGCCGTCCATGCTGGCGCGGCTCGTCGCGCGGCAGGAATTGGCATTGCTCCTCTGCCTCATCCTGGTGATCGCGTTCTTTTCCTTCACCGCCGAGAATTTCTTCTCCGTGCGCAACATCACCAATGTGCTCGGTCAGGCTTCGCTGGCGCTGACAGCCGGCATCGGCTGCGCCATCGTCTTCATATCAGGCGAGGTCGACATCTCGATCGGCTCGCTGCTGGCGACGATCGCACTGCCGCTGATCATCATCATGAACGACACGAATTCTCTGCTGCTCGGCATCAGCGGCGCGCTGCTGTTCGGGCTGATCATCGGCGTCGTGAATGGCTATCTGACGGCCTATGCCGGCATCAACTCGCTGATCGTGACCCTGGGCACGATGTTCATCATGCGCGGCGGCGTTTATCTCTATACCGGCCAGCGTGCTATTCCAGACGACGCCGCGCTCGACAGCTTCATCGCGCTGTCGGACGGCCGCCTGTTCAACGTCGTTCCCTATTCGGCTGTCATCGCCATCGTCCTGCTCGCCGTCTTCGCCTACGTGATGCAGCACCGGCCGTTCGGGCGGCAGATCTATGCCATCGGCGGCAATCCGGAAGTGGCACGGCTGGCGGGTTACGACGTGCGCCGCGTCAAGTTCACCTGCTTCATCATCAGCGCGCTGCTGGCGACGGTAGCCGGCATCATCCTAGCAGCCCGCGTCGGTTCGGCGCAGCATACGGCCGGGCTGAATTTCGAGTTCCAGGTCGTCGCCGCCACCGTGCTCGGCGGGGTGAGCCTTGCCGGCGGCATAGGCAGCCTGACCGGCATGGCGCTCGGCGTGCTGATCCTGCAGTTCCTGTCCAACGGCCTGCGCGGTCTCGGCCTGCCGACCGAGTGGCAACTGGTCATCACCGGCATGATCATCATTGCCGCCGTCGCCTTCGACGAAGCAAAGCGCCGGCGCGCCATTGGAGGCTGATATGGATCGTCTCAAAGGGAAAACCGCAATCGTCACTGGCGCCGCCGACGGCATCGGCCACGCGATCAGCGAGGCGATGGCAAGGGAAGGCGCGCACGTCTTCCTCGGCGACATCGCCGACGAGAAGGGTGAAAAATTCGCAGCCGAGCTGCGCGCCGCCGGCCACCGCGCCGACTACATCCATTGCGACGTGGCGGAGGAGGCCGACATCGTCGCCCTGATCGACGCAGCCGTCGGCAAGACCGGCCATCTCGATATTCTCGTCAACAATGCCGCCATCGCCATCGGCGGCATGCCGGTTCACGAAATGAGCGACGAGCAGTGGCACCGGCTGATCGCGGTCAACCTTACCAGCGTGTTCCGCGGCTGCAAATCTGCGCTGCCACATATGATCGCGCAGAAATCGGGCTCGATCATCAACATGGCCTCGGCACAAGGGCATATCGGGCTCGACGGCTGGACCGCCTATGCCGGCGCCAAGGGTGCGGTGATGGCGATGACGCGCCAGATGGCGGTCGAGTTCGGCCCGCTCAACATCCGCGTCAACTCGATCTCGCCCGGCACCATCAACACGCCGATGAACGACAAATTGGTCAAGGAGATCGGCGGCAATCTCGCCAAAGCCTGGGTCAAGATGCATCCGCTCGGCCGCATCGGCAAACCGTCCGAGGTGGCCGAAGCCGCCGTCTATCTGGCCTCCGACGCCGCCGGCTTCACCACCGGTACCGACCTGCGCGTCGACGGCGGCCTCACCGCGGCACCCCGCTACGTACCCGACCTGCTTTGACAACCAACGAGACATGAAATGAACAAAGCCCTCGAAGGCGTCCGCATTCTCGATTTCAGCCATCTGCTGCAAGGGCCGTTCGCCACGCAGCTGCTCGGCGACATGGGCGCCGACATCATCAAGATCGAGCGTGCCGGCGCCGGCGACATGTTCCGCGGCATGACCTTCTTCGCCAAATGGGTCGGCGGCTCCGAAAGCCCGAATTTCCTCGCCTGGAACCGCAACAAGCGCTCCATCGCGCTCAACCTGAAAAGTCGCAAGGTGCATGCCATCATCATGGACATGGCTGAGAAGGCCGATGTGGTGGTGCAGAATTTCCGCCCCGGCGTGCTCGCCAGGCTCGGCTATGGCTACGAGGATTTCAGGGCGGTCAATCCCGCCATCATCTATTGCTCGGGTTCCGGCTATGGCGAGGAGGGCCCCTACGTCGAGCGCCCCGGCCAGGACATGCTGATCCAGGGATTGTCCGGGCTGATCTCCAACACCGGCCGCGGCGATCAGGCTCCTGTTCCGGCCGGTGCCGGCCTGGCCGACCAGATCGGCGCCATGAACATGGTCTACGGCATCCTGTCGGCGCTCTACTATCGCGAGAAGACCGGCAAGGGCCAGAAAATCGAGGTCAATCTGCTCGCCGGCATGCTGGCGCATCTCAATCAGGAATATGTCGCCGTGCTCAATCTCGGCGAGGATTTCGTGCGCCCGAAGTCCGGCATCGGCCACCCCGGCATGCAGGCGCCGTTCGGCGTCTATGAAGCGAAGGACGGCGGCTATGTGTCGATCGCCATGAGCCCGTTCAAGACGCTGTATGAAGTGCTGGAGGCGCCGCAGCTTGCTGTCTACGACGATCTGAAGACGCTGTTCGACAGGCGCGACGAGGTGTTCGACAAGGTCAACGCCGAAACCAGGAAGTTTGCCACGCAGGACCTGCTGGCGCGGCTGCTGGCAGCCGACATCTGGTGTGCCGAGGTGAAGGACATAAGGCGCGCAGCCGAGGACCCGCAGGTCAAGCACCTGGGCATGATCACCAGCTACGATCATCCGCGCGGCGGCAAGGTCAGGGTGGTCGCGCCGGCGGTCAAGATGAGCGAGACGCCGGCTACCATAGAGCGGCCGGCACCGCTGGTCGGCCAGCATGGCCGCGAGATACTGGCCGAGTTCGGCCTCTCCAGCGGCGAGATTGCAGCGCTTGAGGCGTCCGGCGATATGACCGTGGATGCTGCCTGACGATGAGCGTTTACCAGACACTCAGCTTGGAAATATCCGGGCGCGTCGCAGTCGTCACCTTCCGGCGCGCCGATCAGCTCAACGCCATGAACCGGCTGATGCAAAGCGAGATCACCGAGGTTTTCGAAGCGCTGTCGCAGGATGACGGCGTCGGCGCGATCGTGGTGACCGGCGAGGGGCGCGGCTTCATGGCCGGCGCCGACATCAAGGAATACGCTGCCCAGACGGCTATCGAGTTCGACGCCTTCCAGGCCGCCGGCACGCGCATGTATGCGGCGGTCGAGAACAACCGCAAGCCGGTCATCGCCGCGGTCAATGGCTTTGCGCTCGGCGGCGGCATGGAGCTGGTGCTGTGCTGCGACATCGTCATCGCCAACCAGTTCGCGAAGCTCGGCCTGCCCGAGATCAAGCTCGGGCTGGTCCCGGGCGGCGGCGGCACGCAGCGCAGCGTCCAGAAGCTCGGCCGCAACCGCTCCAACCTTTTGCTGATGACCGGCGCCATCGTGCCGGCTTCCGAGCTCGCCGCCGGGCTGGTCAACGAGGTCGTCGACGCCGAAAAGCTGATGCCGCGGGCGCTGGAACTCGCCGGCATGATAGCCGCCGAACCGGCTGCCGCGATCGAGGCATTGAAGGCGCTGACGGCGCACGCCGTGTCGGGCGACTTGGCGGAAGGCCTTGCCATGGAGCGCGACGTACTGGGCGGGCTTTATCGTAGCGAGACCGGCCAGCAGCGGGTGAAGGCGTTCGCCGAAAAAAGCGCCGCGCGGCCGAAGGCTGGGCAATAACATCCCTGGTCAAGCAAAACCGGCCGCGCTTCACCGATGTCGAGGGCCTGGCCGCGATGGTCGGCGGCGGCGACGTCTTCGGTGTCGGTGGCCATCATTTTGCCCGGCTGCCGATCGCCTTGTTGCGGGCCATCGCCCGCTTGGGCGTCAAGGATCTTCGCTATGTCTGCTGGGCCGGCGGCCTGCCGCTCGAACTGCTTCTCGAAGCGAATGCCGTGGCGGAGGTTGATATCTGCTTTTCCAGCCTCGATATTTTTGGCTTGCCGCCGCGCTTCCGCGCGGCTGCCGAGACCAATGCCGTGCCGGTCCGCGACTGGACGGCGCTGGCCATGATCCAGGCGCTGCGGGCGGGGCAGCAGAACCTGCCGTCGATGCCGTTTCAGCTTCCGGAGGGTTCGGACATGCTGGCGCGCGTGCCGGGTGCGATCGCCGTGCCCGATCCGATCGCGGGAATCACGACCGGGATCATCCCGGCCTTGCGGCTCGATACGTTCGTCGTCCATGCCCAGCGTGCCGACGAGAGCGGCAATGTCCAGATCATCGGACCACGGGCGCTGGATTTCGCCCTGGCCGGCGCGGCGCGCGAGGTGCTGGTGACGGTCGAGGAGATCGTCCCGGTCGGAGGGCTGCGGCATGATGGTCGGCAGAGCATTTTGACCCGCAACCAGGTGTCGGCGATCGCGCTGGCACCAGGCGGCGCCTATCCCGCCTCCTGCCTGCCATTCTATGTGACGGACTATCAAGCGTTAGCGGAGGCGTTCGCGGCCAAGGAAATACCTTTGTCGGACAGCCTGAGCATGCCTTCGGAAGGCGTGCCGGAGCGGGTTCAAGACGCTGCAAAAGTCGGCGCTGAAACAGTCCTCGCAATGCCCAGGCTCGTGCACGGCAACAAGGAGGCGTCCATCGACGAGATCATCGCCGCCCGCATCGCCGCTGAGCTCGACAATGAGAGCTTTGCCAGTGCCGGCGCGGTGTCGCCGCTCGCCAATGTCGCCTACCGGCTGGCCAAAGCGACGCACGCGCCGGACATGATCATCGCCACCATGAGTTGCGGCCATCTCGACATAGCACCGAGCCGGATGATCCTGTCGCTGATCGAAAGCCTCGATTGCGAAACGGCGGTGGCGCATGCCGGCGGCGACGACACCTATTCGACCTACTATCAGGCCGGCGCGGTGACGCATGAGATCGTCGGTGCCGCGCAGGTCGACCGCCGTGGGCGCGTCAACACCATTGCGCTGCGCAAGTGTGACGGCAGCCTTATCCGGCTGCCCGGGCAAGGCGGCATGGCCGACGTCGCCAACATGCATCGCGATTATCTGCTCTACGTCCCCCGCCATTCCGTGCAGTCGCTGGTCGAGACGGTCGAGATTGCCAGCTCGGCGCGCGGCCTGTTGACTGAGGCCGAACGCGAGCCGATGGGCTATCGGACCGGCGCGGCATTGGTGTTCACCGACCTTTGCGTGTTTCGGCTCGACGGGGAGAGCCGGCAATTGGCCGTCATCGAGACCATGCCGTGCGTGACGCGCCAGCAGCTCCAGGATGCCACCGGCTTGCCCTGACATTCGATGCCGATTGCCACGAAGTTGCGCTACCCTCAAACGAGACGCTCGACATCCTGCGAAACCGCATCGACCCGCTCGGCCTGCGGCGCCTCGAATTCGTCAGCGCCAGGGAGCGCAGCGCCCTGATCGCCGAGATCCTGGCCACCGACCGGCGGATGGTCGAGCGCTGCATCGCCGCACAGCGGTCGCATACTGCACCGGATTGAAGGGGGTGCGCATGGCAAAGCCGTTGCTCGAAATGTCGGCCGCGAGGGTCTTCTTCGATGGCATCTTCACCAGCCCGCGCATCGCCCATCCGGAAGGCGTGGCCATCCATCGCGACGGCTCGATCTGGTGCGGCACCGAAACCGGCGACCTGCTGCGCTTGGCCGCCGATGGCGGCTCGGTCGAACGCATGGGCGGTACGGAGGGCTTTCTGCTCGGCATCGCCTTCGATAGCGCGGGAAACTGTTTTGCATGCGATTTGAGACATTCGGCGATCTTTCGCTGGGATGCCGCGACGGCTGGTATGCAGCGCTTCGCCTCGGCCGGCATCCGCGTGCCGAACTATCCGATCGTCGACGAGACACGCGGCTGGCTCTACGTGTCGGACAGCCTCGGCGAAGACAACCGCTCCGGCATTTTTCGCTACGATTTGAAGACCGGCGAAGGCGGCCTGTGGTGCAGCGAGACCATGGCCTTCGCCAACGGCATGGCGATGGCGCCGGGTGGCGATGGGCTTTACGTCGTGGAAAGCCATGCGGCCTGCCTCAGCTATGTGCCAATCCGTGCCGACGGCACGGCAGGACCTCGCCAACTCGTCGTGGACGGCGTGAGCAACGTTCCCGATGGCGTCGCCTTGGCGCCGGACGGGTCGCTGTTCATCTCATGCTACGAGCCCAGCCGTATCTATCGCTGGCGAAAGGATAGCGGGCTCGAGGTGCTGATCGAGGATCCGGCGGCAACGACGCTCGCCCACCCAACCAACATTGCTTTCAAGGGCGACAAGCTCTACACCGCAAATCTCGGCCGCTGGCACATCACCGAAATCGACTTGACGGCGATTTCCTAGATCGGGCCGAACCGGGCGGCGCTGCCCTATCCCAGCCGCCCGTGACTCGATCGGATGCGCAACACCTGCACCCGCGACGGCAGCTCGATCAGGAACTCTTCGTCCCGCTCGAGATGGTGGATTTTTGTCGGATCGCCGCCGGTGAGCGCCGCCATCGCCTCGACGTTTTCCCAATAGGAGATCGTCACGAATTCCGAATGGGTCGTCGTGTCCTCGCGAAAGGTCTGAACGCCCAGGGCCTTCTCGATCAGCGGCTTGATGCCGGCCTCGTAATTGTAACTCTCATAGGCATCCGCCTTTTCAGGCACGGTTCTGCCGCGCCAGATACGAGCGATGGTCGGGGATTTCTCTGTAGCTTTCTCTGTCATGGCCAATGAATTCCTGCTGGTCTGATTGGTCCGCGGCGTTCGGCAAGGCCAGCCAAGGAACGCATCTCCCCGGCTGGCAGCCTGGTATCCAGTTGCCGGCGACTTTTTATCCTCCCCGGCCGACGAGCTCGCGCTGCCCCAGACAGGCCTCCTGCCGACCGGTAGGAGACTTACTCCTGATCCTCGGCGCCGCCTCCGTGGAAGAAGGACCGGATTTCCTGCATGTCGACGCTGCCGTCACCGTCCTCATCGACGGCGTTGAATATTCGCCCGACGAAATCCTGGACTTCGCTCTGAGAAAGCGCGCCATCGCCGTCCGCATCTACTATGGCGAACATCACTCGCATCTTCGCGCCATGCATCCCGCGTGGAATGCCGCCGCGCCCTCCCATCTCCCACCCTCGCTCAGGCGGGCCCATCCTGTAGTCGCGATGCCAGCGGTCGGGACCTCGCCGTTCTGTCCAGGGCGCGCGATCTTCCTGCATTCTCTCCTCCAGCATCTCAGTCATCATCTGGCGCATCATATCGCGCATGGCATCCTGGCTCTGCCCGATCACTCCGGGCGACGGTTCGGCGCCACGATCCGGTGCCGGCGCGGCGGGCGCAGGTGGGCTCGTCTGGCCGAATGCCGGCGCGGCCAACATGGCCAGCGCCGCGACAATTACAGTGGTTTTGCTTGCGAGCGTCATCGTATTCTCCATCGGTATGAATTGTGGCCGAATATGTCTGCATCCAAGCCAAACCGGCTGCTCGCCTCATGGTTCCTGGGCAGTCGGCACAACGGCGGAAAAGTCCACCCGATCGCGGCAACGAAAGCTCGTTGTCCACGTTGCCATGGATGGATGCGACGCTCCACCAGGAGGAAAAAATGGCCGACGATAAGAGCAAGCGAGATTTCCGCGAGCGCGACCGCGTTTCTACGGAAGACGACCGTGAAGTCGAGTATTTTGCCCAACAGAACGGCATCACCGCCGATCAGGTCCGCCAGCTGATCAAGAGCTTCGGCAATGATCGCGGGCGCCTGACCGTAGCTGCGAAGGCATTGCGAGGGATTTCACCTGCCGGAGCCGACGAGGTGACCAGGGAAGCCCGCCAGCAGGCGACACCCATGCATCTCGGCAAACCCGACGAGTGATGCCAGGCAACTGCTCTGCCGCTGCCGCGGGCGTCAGAACTTGCGGCTCAAATAGTCCGAGCCGCGCAGGCCGAACCGCCACTCTGCATCGACAGCCTTGGAAATGCCGATCCGGCGGCCTGTCAGAACGGCGCTGGCGTCGCCCGGCTGCCTGAATTCGAATGGCGGCACGTCCAGCGGCAGCCCGTCATGGGATTTGTCGATTGCCAGCGCCTGGCAAAGGCGACCCGGTCCCGAACAAAGCAGCCGGGGATCGTCAACGCCGCGATTGGCCCGCATCACCTCCAGCCCGGATTGCGGTTCGATTGCGCGGACAAGCACGGCACTGCCGGGCAGGCACACGGCATTGAGGCACCAATGCAGGCCATAGGAGCGATAGACATACGCGCTGCCTGGGGCGCCGAACATTGCGCCGTTGCGCACCGTCCTGCCACCGAACGCATGCGAAGCCGGGTCATCCGGGCGATAGGCCTCGGTCTCGACGATGATGCCGCCAACGCCGTGCAAGAGCAGCGAGGCGCCAATCATGTCGCGCGCCACGGTGGTGGCGTCACGGGCAAAGAAACGATGGGTCGTGGTCATTGTGCGGCAGACTCGATCGCGCCTGGACCTGGCGCGTCAGCAAGTTCCCGGACCGGACACGAAATGTCCAGCCACAGCTCTCGGATGAAGGTATTCAGCGCAGCATGGCTGCGCCGATGAAAACCGCCGCGGCCAGCACGACGATGGCGGCAATCACCAGCACCGGCCAATATCTGCTCGGTTGGACGTCGGGCTCATCCGTCAGCGGGCGCATCGCATTGGCATAGCTCGCCTGGTTGGTAAACTTCGCCGTTTCATGGCGCGCGGCAGGGCTCTTCGGCGGAGCGTTGCCGGCTGATTCCGCGTCGGTCTCCATGGGAGCCGCAGCCGGATCGATGCCCGGGGTCTTGTCCCCTTCGCGCCCGGCGTCGATATCGCCCCGCGCTTGAGCCGGGCTTCGCCCAAGAGGTGCTGCGTCGGTCATCGTCGAGGTCCTTTCAGAGCATCGGCCTCAAGCATTCTAACCTGCGTCTCATTTCAAAGTTCCCCCGTTTCAAAATTCCCCGGTTCAAAGTTCCCCCGTTTCAAAGTGCCAACGAGCGGAAACCGCCTGGGCCTGCTTCCAGGAACAACCGGCGATCGAGCGGGTTGAGCAAGCATCGGGAGAGCAACATGGACTTGGTGCGCCACGCGCCCAGATCGGCAGTTCGAAACAGGCTCCAGCGCATGATCTACTTCACCGCCGACACGCATTTCAGCGACCCGCGCATTTTGCGCATCGACCGCCGCCCGTTCGGCTCGCTGGCGGAACATGACCGGTCGCTCGTTGCGTTCTGGAACGAGACTGTCGGGCCGGACGACGAGGTCTGGCATCTCGGCGATTTTGCCAGGGGATCGGCCGCGTTCGTGTCGTCGCTTCTGGCGTCTCTTCATGGCAGCAAGCATTTGATCATCGGCAACAACGATGCTGCGGCCACCATCGAGGCCACAGGTTGGGCGAGCACGCAACACTACAAGGAGCTGGCGCTCGACGGCAGTCTGCTGATCCTTTGTCACTACCCTTTTCGCACCTGGAACCAGATCGGCAGGAAATCGATCGACCTGCATGGCCATTCCCACGGCAGGCTGACCCCGGTCACGCGCCAGTATGACGTCGGCGTCGACAGCTGGGATTTTCGTCCGGTCACGCTGACCACCATCCTTGCCAGCCGCGGCCGAAGGGCGGCGCGGCAAAGCCGTCAAAAAGTCGAGTGATCGAAAGTGCCGGCCGTGCGTTGAGGAATTTCAACGCCAGGGAGCACGCCATGAACAGACGTGAACTGATCGATGCCGACGGCGGCAAGCGTGTCGCAAAGCCCATCCCGCGCGATGCCGCGTTCGACAGCACCTTGGCCCTGCTGCGTGAGGGCTATGACTTCATTTCGGCCCGCTGCCGGCGCATGAACACCGACATCTTTGCGACGCGCCTGATGCTGCGGCCGGCAATCTGTGTCCGTGGTGCCGAGGCTGCCGAGATGTTTTATGGCGGCGACCACTTCACCCGAATTGGTGCGATGCCGCAGACCACGCTGCGTCTGCTGCAGGACAAGGGCAGCGTCCAGGCGCTCGACGGCGCCGCTCACCGCCACCGCAAGGCGCTTTTCCTGTCGATCCTGTTGGATGGTGACCAGATCGAGCGGCTCCGCGCAACCTTCCGTCGCGCCTGGCTCGACCAGCTGGAAGACTGGCAGCGGCGTGACGAGATCGTCCTGTTCGACGCCGTAAACCTCGTCCTGACCCAGGCGGCAGCGGCTTGGGCCGGCATCCCCGCCGACAAGGATCGCGCCGAACTCTGCCGCGAGCTCAGCGGCATGGTCGAGAACGCCGGCGGCATTGGGCCGTCGACCGTGCTGGCGCTGTGGCGGCGACGCCGGACCGAACGCACTATCGGCGAGCTTGTACGGCGCGTTCGAAGCGGCGCGCTTGATTTGCCGGCAAACAGCCCGGTCCGCCTGGTCAGCGAACATGTCGATGCCGAGGGAATGCCGCTCGATCTTGCCAGTGCCGCGGTCGAAATCATCAACATTATCCGTCCAATCGTCGCCATCGGCCGCTTCATCATGTTTGCGGCGCTGGCGCTTCACCAGCACCGCCAATGCTATGACAAGTTCGCCGCCGGCGATGACGACGGGCTGGAAGCCTTCGCCGAGGAGATTCGCCGGCTCTACCCGTTCTTCCCGTTCATCGGCGGCCGCGCCCGCCACCCCTTCGAATGGAAGGGCTACCGTTTCCACCAAGGCGACTGGGTCCTGCTCGACCTGCACGGCACCAACCATGATCCGCGCCTGTTTGTGGAGCCGGACCGATTTATCCCGGAGCGCGGCTTGAGCTGGAAAACCCACGGCTTCGACTTCATCCCGCATGGCGGCGGAGATCCGGCGACTACCCATCGCTGCCCCGGAGAAGCCGTCACCGTCGCGCTGATCATGGACGCGGTTCGCCTGCTGACGCGGTCGATGGCCTACCAGGTGCCTGATCAGGATATGACCGTCTCGCTTGCCCGCATGCCGGCGCGGCCGAAATCCGGGTTCAGGATAGATAATGTGCGGCAAACACCCCGCTGAAAGGCTGCCGGTCGAACCGGAACCTCTGCGGAGCTGAGGCGTTCGAAAATTGCAAGGCGTAAAGGCAAACGCAATGGCTCAGAAGATCACGACAGGCGCGAACGACCGGCCGCGCAATGAAACCATCGGCCAATCCGGCGAAGGCCTGCCGGACGATAGCAGCAGGCCGCTCGAGGTCGACGAAGGCTGGGTCGCCCGGCTGAGAAACAAGCTGCAGGGCAAGCCCCGGCAAGCCGGTCAGACCAACACGGACGAAGTCCCCGCAGGCACTCCAGGCGCTGGCGAGAATATTTGCCGCCGCTGTGCAGGGTCAGGCATGATCGACGGCCGCACCTGCCCCGAATGCGGCGGAACCGGCAAGGTGACGACGCCGATAGGCGGAGGCTGAGCAATTCCAGGAAAAGTGTGAAGCGGTTTTCCGTCCGGTATTTGCGTCAAACAATACGATAGACCGGTTCTGCGTTTCCGCGGAACGATGAACCGTCCAGCGGCGGTCAGATCGCCGGCACCCACTTCCAGAACACGCCTTCCTTGCGTTCGGGGTAGTGCTTGAACTCGCATTCGAAGCGCCAGCCGTAGTTCTTGGCGGCGGCAAGCGCCTCCTTGCTGACCGGGTTCATGCCGGTTCCCGGCGCAAACCAGTCCTCCAGCAAGTCGTCGGGGATATAGGCGCCGATCCTCAAAGGCAGCTTTTCGAGGACGACATCCATTTCAGGTGGTGCAGGCACGGGGGCGCTCCTTTGAAACCTACCCGCGAAGAAGCCGTTTAACGCCAAGCGGGTTCATTCTTCTGTTCATAGTCCTGGAACGCCTTCTGGAGACCGCCGATCACCTCGGCGGACGTCTCGAACATCGCCTTCAGCTGCGGCTCATCGACCTTCTCGATGTCCTCGCGAAGGTGCTGCTTCACCTCCTCCAACTTTTTCTGCATTTTCTGCGTGTGGTGGCGCGGATCGCGGTCGGCAGCGCTAGTCATGATCAATCTCCAATTTGTGGATCTCGGAGAACTCGCCCGGCTCTGAGGATCGACAGGCGGGTTTGCAGCGTAAACGGCTTGCCGATAGCTGTGGTTCCCGACTGCGGATGCGGTCTTCGCGCGCCCAACGCGCTGTTCCTGGGTTCAACCGCCCGGTAGCAAGTCCGAAGGGCGCTTGCCGCGAATTCAAGACGCAAGCAGTGGCAGACGAGCATTGATGAAACTGAGAACTGATGGCGTCTCTGGCCAAGGACGGCAATCCACGACCTATAGCCTACGCCTCGTCCGCGATCCATTCGAGCGAGGCGCCATGCGGGTCAGTCCAAGCTACAGGGAAGCTGTTCGCAGATAGGAGGAAGCGGCCAGGCGGCCAGCTTGTTCCGGCGCGTGTGGCGATGGACGGGAAGACGCGAGGGAACTCGTTCGATACCCAATAAGGCGAGAGACGCATCGCCTGCTCGGCGAAAGCTTCTCTGTCACCAAGGTCGGAGACATAGTCGAGGACGGCTGTGTGAAAGATGACGAGTGTAGCGTCGTTTGGCGCTTCGTTGCAGAGTTGCACGAGGTCGCTCCCGCGCAGGTCGCCCTTCACCACCCGAGGCTTGACTGTGGCAGCTATCTTTAGGGCCGCCCGGAGATTGGCAAGCCGTGCTGTCTGTTCCGGCCAGACCAGTGTCTCAAGCCATGCGACTTGCGAGTCGTCCGAAGCATCTATCGGGCTCAGGTCCAATCCCGCCCGCCAGACGACTTGCGGCAAGGCCGTCGGCAATGGCGTTGTTTCGCTGGCGAGGCATCGGAAAACAGGCGGCTCCAAGGCCATCGCAGGTGCGCGGATCGCCTTGCGTCCGTAGTCATAGCCGTAGAGGTCGGGCATGAGGCAGAGCCCTGCGGAGGTCCCGACCTCGATGAGGGCCAGCGGCTGCGGCAAACGCGCCAGGACGGGGAGCAGGGTGGCGCATCTTCCCGGCTCGTTGGTTTGCGTTGAGCGCTCGAGCATGAGCGAGCGGATAGCGTCGGGATTAGCCTGAAGCGCCTGGCGAAGCTCGGTCCACCCTGTCGGCGTGCCGAACAGGTGACGCACCGCTGCAAGTAGAAGGTTCGGTTGCCGCTTTAGGTCCGGAAGAGTCGACAGGAAACCGAGTGCCTCCCGATCCCCAGCGACTGCCCGAGCCAACTCCTCGTAGAGCGGCGAGCGACCGCGAGCTTCCGTATCGGCGAAGCGAATATATCGGGCTGAGATCTCGGCCAAGCCCTCCTCGTCCATATTCGCTGATCCTCGGTCCCAACGTCTCATCACAGTACACGATCCACGGATCTGGCTGGAGCCAGGCCCGGCGTTTTTACACAGGCTTGACCCCCGCGGACTTTCCCGCGGTCGCCTGCTTAACCGTTGCGCTAGGAGGCTGTGCGCAATCCAAAATCTGGGGAACTGGTGTCTCGCCCAGGGGTGCGGTCCACCATGTCTCCGGTATAAACCGCAACCCATGTCTCCGGGTTGGACATTTGAGATTGGCGCACCCGACAGGATTCGAACCTGTGACCTCTGCCTTCGGAGGGCAGCGCTCTATCCAGCTGAGCTACGGGTGCTTTCAGGATCGGTGATCCCAAAAACGAACCAGCCGGTAAACCGGCCAGCCACGGCTTCTTAGCGGAAGCAGGCGCCGGCTTCAACGGGCAATCGCCAGCGGGCTCAAACTGCCGTAGCAGCCCGGGGGAGACAGACACCGTCCCGTCCGCCGCCACCGCCTGCTCATTCGGTCACGGTAAGCACCGCCTTGCCGCTGATGCTGCGCTGCCGCAGCGCGTCGAGGGCTTGACCGACGTCCCGCCACGGCACGGTGAGGACCACCCGCGTTTCGAGCCGGCCGGCTGCGATCGGCGCGAGCAGCGAGGCGATGTCGGCGCCTACCTCCGGACCGGAGGCGTAGTAGGCGAAGGTCTGCAGCCGAGCGCCTTCGTGCCCCGGAACGAACTGGCGGAAGCCGATGGGCGTGAGTTCGCCGCTGCTCGAGCCGAACATGACGACTGTCCCGCCGGGCGCGATCCGTTCGATCGCGTGGGCGAGGCTATCGCCGCCCACCGATTCGGTGATCAGCGAGAACAGTCCTTCGGCCAGCTCGATCGTTTCGACGACCCGCTCGGCTCCGAGGCCGCGGAGATCGTCGGCATGCCGCTCAGCGGCGACGGCCACCACCGACGCGTCCTGCTGGCGGGCGATCTGGATCTGGAAACGGCCGACCGCGCCGCTTGCGCCGGTAATCAGGACCCGCTGGCCGGCCAGGTCACCGCCGAGGCGCAGGGTCCGCAGCGCGGTCGTGCCCGCGACCGGAACAGTGGCGGCGGAGACGAAGCTGACGTCGTCCGGCAGGACGGCGAGGTGGTCGGTCGGAACGGCGACCCGTTCGGCCCACCCGGCCTCGTCGACCAGAGCCGCAACCCTGGCGCCGACGGCCGGCCCGGAGCCGTCGGCCGCGGCGCGCTCGACAATTCCGGCGACGTCCTGGCCAGGCACCCAGCCGTTCGGACGGATGTTGAGCAGGCGCAGTTCGCCGCGGTTCAGCGAGACTGCCCGGACCGAGACCAGCGCCTCATGCGGGGCGGGCTCGGGCTCACCAAGCTCGGCGAGCCGCAACCCGGTGGCGCTGTCGGAAGATGTGACCAAGGCGAGCATCGGTATCGTCCCTTCTTGCTGCGTGGCGGACGCCAGCCTGTTTTCGTGCGCCGGGCTTGTTGGTCCGACGTTCAGAACGCGAGCAGGGCACTGAAACCCGCCCTGCCGTCTTCTGAGTTACTTAAGGCCCTAAACTATCGACTTTCCTGTTTGAGTAATTTAGATATCTTGGCAGTTGATCGCTAGAATCAGTCAATATGAGACAGCCTCTCCGCTACCCCTGGCCTTTCGACCCGGACGATGTCCTCGCCCCGGCAATCGCCGTGCGCGTTGACGTTACCGAAACCAGGGCGGAGGTGCCGGACCACCACCACCACAAAGGGCAACTCGTCTTCGCGCTGGGCGGTGGCGTCACATGTCGCGTCCCCAGCGGCCTGTGGATGGTGCCGCCGCATTGCGCGGTGTGGATTCCCGGCGACATGGAGCACAGCAATATCGCGACCGCCAATGCCCGGATTTTCTTCGTCTATATCGAACCGGGAGCTACCGACTTGCCGGACCGGTGCTGCACGCTTTCGATCACGCCGTTGCTGCGCGAGCTCATCATAGAGCTGACGGATCGCGTTGAGGACGATGACGCGAGGGGCGAGCTCCTGACCAGGGCTCTGCTCACCGAACTGCCGCGCATGCCTGTCCAGCAGCTGCATTTGCCGATCTCGTCCGAGCCGCGCTTGAGGCGCATCGCGGCGGCGTTGGCGCAAGATCCTGCCGATCGCAGCACCCTGGCGGAATGGGCTAGTCGCGTCGCGCTCAGCGAGAGCAGTCTCGCACGTCTCGTGGTGAAAGAGACAGGGCTGACCTTCGGGCGCTGGCGCCAGCAACTGCACCTGATCGTCGCAATGCGCGAGCTGGCCTCCGGCGCCAGCGTGCAGCAGGTTTCGGCCGATCTCGGTTACGAATCGGTCACCGCCTTCATCACCATGTTCAAGAAAGCGCTTGGCAAGCCGCCGGCAAAGTATCTCAGCAGTGTCGCGCAAAACGGCGGCTCTGCGTTTGTCGCCTGAACCCGTACGCGGTCAACACTCGGACGTCACCTCTCACTGCTCCTCGGCGTACAGCAGCCGCGTCTTTGCCTCGGAGGTCGGCAACAGGCTGCGCTGGATCAGCGCCTCGACGTGGTCGTTGCGCTGGCGCGCGCTGTCGGCGCCCATCACCACGATGATCAGCCTGTGCCCGTCTGCATTATAGGAGGTGACGATGTTGAAGCCCGAAGCCCTGATGTAGCCGGTCTTGATGCCGTCGACGCCGCGCACCCGGCCGAGCATGTCGTTGTGGCCGCGCACCAGCCTGCCGCGGAACATGAAGTCGCTTTCGGAGAAATAGTGGAAATGCTGCGGGAAGCGGGTGTGCAGCGCCATGCCGAGCACCGCCATGTCGCGCGCGCTGGTGTGCTGGTCACCGTCCGGCAGGCCCGAGGCATTGCGGAATACGGTGCTGCTCATGCCGATCTGGCGCGCCTTGGCGGTCATCATGCCGGCGAACGCCTCTTCGCTGCCGCCGAGATATTCGGCAACGGCGACCGCCACGTCATTGGCCGATTTGACGACGATGGCGCGGATCGCCGAATCGACGTCGATGGTCTCGCCGCGCCTGAACCGCAGCTTGGTCGGCGGCTGCCGGGCGGCGTTGTCCGACACCGGAACTTGTGTCTCCTTGCTGATGCGGCCAGAATCCAGCGCCTCGAACAGGAGGTAGAGCGTCATCATCTTGGTCAGCGACGCCGGATAGCGCGGCGCCGTCGAGTTGACCTCGAACAGCGTCTTGCCGGTGCCGGCATCGATGACCATGGCGGCATATTTCTGCGGCGGCGCCGGTACCGCCAGCACGCTGTCGGGCGGCGTGACAGTCGTGCAGCCGGCAGCAAACAGCAGCAGCGCCAGCACAGCGACGCATTTGTGGATGGACGAAAAGAACCGGAAGGCGGACAAGTCAGTTCCGAAGGCAGGCAGTTTCTGAGACGAGGCGAAGCTATCTTAACGCAAAGGCACAGTCCATTTGGTTAATATCGGTCTGGCCCTCGAACGGTGCCCTGTCCACAGGCCGACGTGGCGCCGCCTGATGTGAATTGCCGGCCACCGCGCTTGCGCAACCGGCGGCGAGTGGGCTTTGCTGGCGCCGACAGAATCGGGCCGCCAGAATCGGGCTGAATCGGTAGGTGCACATGGATACGGTCACGATCACGGCGAAGGGCATTTCGGTATCGGTCGATCTTGCCGTCGGCCATCTCGCCGACATGACGGTCGATATCGATGGCCGCCGGCTGAAGCCGCTGCATCGCGCACCCTGGGTCGGCGAGCCGCGCGAGATGCTGCCGAAAGACCTGCCCGAAGGGACGGTCCACCTGTCCGGCGATTTCCTCTGCGCACCCTTCTCGATCAGCGACGTCGAAGCGGCACCTTTGCATGGCTGGCCGGCAAATAGTCGCTGGGACGTCGTCGACAGCGCGGCAACGGCCGACGGCTGGCGCGCCGTCTTCCGCCTGCAGCGCCCGGTCATGGGCGCAACCGTCGACAAGATCCTGACCTTGCGCGACGATCATCCCTTTCTCTATCAGGAGCACGTCTTTTCCGGCGGCGCCGGCGCCATTCCCGTCGCCCACCACCCGATGACGGTGATGACGGCCGGCGGCGGGCTAGCGTTCTCGCCGAAGCGCCTTGCCGCAACGCCGAGTGAGGCGCCGGAGCCCGATCCGGCCCGCGGCCGCTCGTTGCTCGCCTACCCGGCGCGAACCGCCGACCTGACGCGCTTTCCCGCTGCCGACGGCGGCACGATTGACCTGACCACCTATCGCATGGACCAGCTGCGTGAGGACTTCGTCACGCTGGTCGAAGCCGACCATGGCGGACCGGGCTGGACGGCGCTGGCGCGCCAGGCGGAAGCCGATCTCGTGCTGGTGCTGAAGAACCCGGCCGAACTGCCGGTCACCATGCTGTGGGTCAGCAATGGCGGGCGCGATTATGCGCCATGGAGTAGCCGCCACCGCGGCGTGCTCGGCATCGAGGACGGCCGCACGGCCGTCGGCCACGCCGCATCGCTCGGCGACAATTGGCTGAAGCGCGAAGGCGTGGCGACCGCCTTTGCCCTTTCCGAAGGGCGCCGCTTTTCGTTCCGCCATGTCATCGGCGCACTGCCATGGCCATCCGGCGAGCCGCCGCACGACGTCACGACCTCGCCGGGCCGCATGCGCATCCTGGCGGCTGACGGTGCCGTGCGCGACATCGGCTTCGACGGCGATTTCCTGCCGATCGGCCAATCCAGGCCCGATTGAAGGCTTGGCACAAGCCGGCGTTTGAAATTTCCGAAAACTGCCGCCAAAATGCGCCAGAACCACCGTAAGGGGGCCAATGTCAGAAATCGCCCATATCGCTGCTGCCATTTTCAAGCGCGCCGGCAAGGCGCCGCGCTTCATCGTTGCCATTGCCGGTCCGCCCGGCGCCGGCAAGTCGACATTGTCGGCAGGCTTGCACGACCTGCTGCCGGAAGGCACGGCGGAAGTCGTGCCGATGGATGGCTTCCATTACGATGACGTCGTGCTCGATCGACGCGGCCTTCGCGCGCGAAAAGGTGCTCCGGAAACCTTTGATTTTGCCGGCTTCGAAGCGCTGCTGAAGCGCATCCGCGCCGGCGAGCCGGATATCGCCATCCCGGTCTTCGACCGCAGCATGGAGCTGTCGCGCGCCGCCGCTGCGATTGTCGCCGCCGACACCAAATTCATCCTGGTCGAAGGCAATTATCTGCTGCTCGACGAGGAACCCTGGACGCGGCTGGCGCCGCTGTTCGACTTCTCGATCTTCGTCGATGTGCCGCGCGCCGAGCTCGAGCGCCGACTGCTGGCGCGATGGCACGAGCACGGCCGCTCCGACGAGGACGCGCGCGCCTGGATCGCCTCTAACGATATGCCGAACATCGACCGCGTGCTTGCCCGTCGGCGGCCCGCCGACCTGGTGGTCGGCGACCTGGCCTGACTTGCAAGGAACCGCCCGGCCGGAACCTTGCCAGTTTCAGGCCGTTATCCCGGACACGGCAATTGTGCCCATGAGGGAACCGTTCGATGGAAACCATGGCAAGAAAGCCTGCGCCCGCCAAGGGCAGGGCAACACGATCAAAAGCCACTCGAGTGAAAACCAGCGCCGGCCCGGCAGCAGCGGCCCGCTCCAAGGATGCGGCAAAGCCCAGCTTTGGCAAGGCGGCGCCGAAAAAGGTGATGCCTGCCGCGGCCAAAGCCGCTGCACCCAAGCCCAAAAGATCGGCAAGCAGCAGAGGATCGATCGCAGGCAGCGCAATGCGCACTGTTAAAGCAACGGCCAATGTCGCCGCCGGTGCCGTGCTTGCCACCGCCAAAGGTGCGGCGTCGCTTGCTGCTTCCGTAGTCGGCAAGGGCGGCTCAAAGCCCCGGACCAAGGCAAAATAGCCGAGCGGAATCGACGTAAGATCAGCTTCTGGCCGGAATGGTGAGGCCCCTCTGCACCGCCGGTCGGGCGAGGCCACGCTCCAGCCATGCGCCCACGCTGGGGAAATCGTCGAAACCGACGAGTTCCCGCGCCTCGTAGAAGCCGATCAGATTGCGCACCCACCCAAGCATCGAAATGTCTGCGATGGTGTAATCGTCGCCCATGATCCAGCTGCGGCCCTTGAGCCTCGTTTCGACGACGCCGATCAGCCGTCGCGACTCGTCGCGATAACGTTCCAGTGGGCGCTTGTCGGCGATTTCGCGCCCAGCGAATTTGTGGAAGAATCCGACTTGGCCGAACATCGGCCCGATCGAAGCCATCTGGAAGAACACCCACTGGATCGTCTCATAACGCAGCGTCGCGTCTGCCGGGACCAGCTTGCCGGTCTTGTCGCTGAGATAAAGCAGGATGGCGCCGGATTCGAACAAGCCGATCGGC
This sequence comes from Mesorhizobium sp. M0768, assembly GCF_040320195.1. NCBI lineage: Bacteria > Pseudomonadati > Pseudomonadota > Alphaproteobacteria > Hyphomicrobiales > Phyllobacteriaceae > Mesorhizobium > Mesorhizobium sp. M0768. The sequence continues at coordinate 82,047 of NZ_JAMYPD010000007.1, forward strand.
TTGCCGCCCGGGCCGTCCGGATCGATCATCGCCGGTATCTTGCCGTTCGGGTTCAAAGACAGGAATTCCGGGGTCCAGCTCTCGTTCTTGCCGATATCGACGGCATGCGGCTCGTAAGGCAGGCCAAGTTCCTCCAGCGCGATCGATATCTTCACCCCGTTCGGCGTCGGAAACGAATAAAGCTGGATGCGGTCGGGGTGGCTCGCCGGCCAGCGCCTGGCAATCGGAAACGCGGACAGATCGGTCATCGAAACTCCTGGTAGGGACCGCGCCGAGCGGCACGGTCATGGCGGGTCGCAGAGAGTTAGGCGCGACGCCTGGCGCGATCAATATGCGCATGGAAAGTTTCGCCGGCCCCGGTGAAGGACCCGCAAGGGGTGCGGTCACACGGCCTTTACCGCCAGCACCGCATTGGTGCCGCCGAAGGCGAAGCTGTTGCTGATCGCGGTGCGCACGGTGCGTTCGCGCGCCACGTTCGGCGTGATGTCGAGATCGCAGTCGGCGTCGGCTTCCCGATAATTGGCGGTCGGCGGCACGATGCCTTCGCGGATCGCCATCACGCAGGCGATCATTTCCAGCGCGCCGGAGGCGCCGAGGCAGTGGGCGTGCATCGATTTGGTCGAGGACACCGAAAGCTTGCAGGCATGGCCGCCGAACACGCGTTTGATCGCCGCCGTCTCGATCTGATCGTTGGCCTTGGTGCCGGTGCCATGCGCGTTGAGATAGTCGACGTCCTCGGGATTGAGCCCGGCATCGACGAGGCAGAAGCGCATCGCCGCCTCAGGCCCTTCGATGGTTGGCGCGACGATATCGGAGGCGTCGGCGGAAAGGCCGACGCCGGCGATTTCGGCAAGGATGGCGGCGCCGCGCGCCATGGCATGCTCATATGTTTCCAGCACCACCATGCCGGCGCCTTCGCCGAGCACGAGCCCCTGGCGGTCGGCCGAAAACGGCCGGCAGGTGTCCGGCGACAGTACCCGCAGGGCCTCCCAGCCCTTGAGGATGCCCCAGACCAGCGGCGCATCGGTGCCGCCGGCGACCATGACGTCGGCCCGGCCGAGCCTGATCTGATCGACCGCCGAGGCAATGGCGTGGTTGGATGACGAGCAGGCAGAGGTGATGCCGAACACCGGCCCGCGCAGACCAAGATTCATGCTGACATGGCCGGCTGCAGCGCCCGGCATTACTTTCGGGACGGTGAAGATGCCGGCGCGGTTCTTGCCTTCGAGCAGGATGGCGCGATAGTTCTCTTCGATCGCCTCCCAGCCGCAGACGCCGACGCCGACGACGGTGCCCATCCGGTAGGTGTTGGCGGCGTGCGGGTTCAATCCCGCCTGCTGTGCCGCCTCCCGCGCGGCGATCGTCGCCAGAAGGCTGAAGCGGTCCATCGACACGACCTGCTTGCGGTCGATGCCGTGCTCGGGAAGCGCCTTGATTTCGCAGCCGACCTTGACCTTCAGATCATGCAGCAGCGGATTGTCGATCGCGCCGATTGCCGAACGGCCGGCGCGCATTTCATTCCAGATTGCCGGTGCATTGGTGCCGAGCCCGCATAATCCGCCGATGCCCGTGATGACGACGCGCTTGTGCATTCAGTCAGGCTTTTTTCGCGATCAGCGCGCGAACCGCCTCGACCATGTCGCCGACATTCTTCAGATTGCTCCAGGCATCGACAGTGTTCATCTCGATTTCGATGCCATACTCTTCCTCGAGATCGAAGATGATCTCCGTCAGTTCCAGCGAATGGATGCCAAGGGCGGTCAGTTCGGTACTGGTGGTGATTTCCTCGCCGCCCGGCTCGGCATGAGCCTTGATCTTGGCGATGATATCGTTTGCCAGCTGGTCAGCCATTCGGTTTCTTCCCCAACTCTGTCGTTTCCCGACGCTAACTGATCAGCGCCCCTTTTGTCCTCGATTACGTCGTCATCGTCGCCTTTTACCCCCGCCAGGCGCCGGTGACCGTACCAAGGTGGCTCCCTCTATAGAAACCGAAACGCTGTCAAGCAACAAGCTATATATCGACAAAGCCGCCGCAGTGCTTAACGTTGGCGTCGTGGATACGATCGCATATAGCTTGACTTCAGTGCCGCCGGCCCAGCGTGTTGCCGGCGTCGCGCGGCTTGGCTGCGACTGGAACGGAGGCCGCACGCGTCTTCGGCGTCTGTACCAGGACGGTTCGGCCAAGATCCGCATGCCGGCGGTCTCGGCCGATCCGCTCGAAGCCGTCCTGATCAACACCGCCGGTGGGCTGACCGGTGGCGACCGTCTCGCCTGGGAGGTCGATGTCGGTGCCGGCGCCTCCGCAACCATGACAACGCAGGCCTGCGAGAAAATCTATCGCGCCGCATCCGATCGCGCCGAAGTGCGGGTGCAGCTGACTATCGGGGAAGAAGGCCACATTGCCTGGCTGCCACAGGAAACCATCGTCTTCGACCGCTCGGCCTTTGCCCGCAGCCTTGACGTGGAGCTTGCCACCGGAGCCGAGGCGCTGATCCTGGAGGCCACCGTCTTCGGCCGCCTGGCCATGGGTGAACGGGCCACGCAAGGCCATTTCCACGACCGCTGGCGCGTCCGCCAGGACGGGGCGCTGGTCCATGCAGAGGAGTTCCGCATCGGGCCGGACATTGCGGCCGCCTTGAACCGTCCCGCAGCGGCCGGCGGTGCCGTCGCCGTGGCGACGCTGCTGATGGTGTCGCCACGGGCAGAGGCTTTGCTCGAGCCGGCCCGGGGCATAGTCGGCGGCCAGGGCGGCGTCAGTTTCTGGAGCGTGCGGAAATCTGGCAAGCTTCTTGCGAGGCTGTTCGCCGAGGACGGCTACCAGCTCCGCAAGCGGCTGGTGCCGCTTGTCGAATTGCTCAACGGACGGGCGGGCCTGCCCAAATTATGGTCACTCTGATTTCGATTGTGCCACCGCAGGAAAAAGCATGAATCTGACGCCGAGGGAGAAAGACAAGCTGCTGATCGCCATGGCGGCGATCGTGGCCCGCAAGCGGCTCGAACGCGGCGTCAAGCTCAATCATCCGGAAGCGATCGCGCTGATCACCGATTTCGTCGTCGAGGGTGCCCGCGACGGCCGCGCGGTCGCCGAGCTGATGGAGGCCGGCGCCCATGTCGTCACCCGGGCCCAGGTGATGGAAGGCATTGCAGAAATGATCCACGATGTGCAGGTCGAGGCGACGTTTCCAGACGGCACCAAGCTGGTGACCGTGCACGAGCCGATCAGATAACACCGCCAAGGAGAGGAAAATGCTTGAGCTGCGTCCCAACTGCGAGTGCTGCGACAAGGATCTGCCGCCCGATGCGACGGATGCGGTGATCTGCACCTTCGAATGCACCTTTTGCGCCGACTGCGCACAAAACGTGCTCGGCGGCGCCTGTCCGAATTGCGGCGGCAACTTCTCGGCCCGCCCGATCCGTCCGGCAGCGCTGCTGAAGAAATATCCGGCCTCCACCAGGCGCGTCCTCAAGGCAGAGGGCTGCGCTCCGGCCCGCAAGGCGGCGTGAGAGGTACTCGAAGATGGAAGCTACGCCGATGATCCCCGCTACGATGAAACGCTCAACGCTGTCGGCGGTCCTGCTGCTGGCGGCAGCAATGCCAGCCTATGCCCATGTCGGCGTCGGCACGGTTTGGTCCTTCACCGCCGGCTTCTCCCACCCGCTCTCCGGCCTCGATCACATGACGGCGATGATTGCCGTCGGGCTATGGGCCGCGCTCAAGGGCGACAAAGCGATCTGGGCATGGCCGCTGGCCTTCGTAGGCGTCATGCTGTCCGGCGGCGTGCTCGGCATGCTGCATGTGCCGATGCCTTTCGTCGAGCCGGCAATACTGGCGTCCGTCGTGGCACTCGGGCTGCTGGTTGCGCTCGCCGTCGATCTTCCTGTCTCGGCCGGCGTCGCCGTCACCGGCCTGTTCGCGCTGTTCCACGGCTATGCCCATGGCACCGAGGTGCCTGAGAATGTCGGCGGACTCGGCTATATGGCGGGCTTTGCCGTTGCCACGGCACTGCTCCACGCCGTCGGCATCGCGGCCGGTCTCGGCCTCGGCTGGCGCTTCCGCGGGCTTGCCCGCGCCGCTGGCGCCGCTTGTGCCGCGATTGGCGCCGGCCTCGCTTTCGGCGTCGTGTGAGGCCGCGATGATCCCCGGCGAAATCATCACGGCAAGCGGCGAGATCGAACTGAACAAGGGTCTGGCGACGGTCACTTTGAAGGTAGCCAACAGCGGCGACCGGCCGATCCAGGTAGGCAGCCATTATCATTTCTTCGAGACCAATGAGGGACTGAGATTCGATCGCGACAAGGCCCGCGGCATGCGCCTCGACATCGCTGCCGGCACCGCCATGCGCTTCGAGCCCGGCCAGGAGCGCGACGTTACCCTGGTGCCGTTCGGCGGCAAGCGCGAGGTCTACGGATTTCAGCAGAAGATCATGGGCGCGCTGTGAGATCGAAGGCGTCGAGCAGTTTCGGCTCAGCCGGGCGGCTTGGCCGCCGCATAGATGACGACCTTTCCCGGATCGTCGAATTCCACCGCCAGAACGTCCTCGGTTTGCACTCGCCGCGAATCGATGGCGTTGAACAGCAATGCGTTCGCCTCGATCTCCTTGCGCAGCTCGGCGATGTCGTCCCGATGTTGCCTGACCTTGTTTTCGATCGCCGGCGGCGGGCCGCCTTCGGTGCGCGCGGCATCAGTAAGAAACACGATGTCGACCTTGTCGAGCTTGGATGTCTTGCGCACGGCGGCGATGTTTTCACGCGTGCGGTCGATCGCCGAACTGACCTTGCCGGCTTCCGCATTTGTCTTGGTCTCTTCCTGGCCGACCTCCGAGCCGACGATCCGGTTGACGGTCTCGGCGCTGTCGAGGCTCTGCGCGTTCAGCGCGGCGTGCGGAATGCTGGCTGCCAGAAACGCGGTCGCGGCAATCCCATGCAGCCATCTGGTGTCGGAGAAGGTGGTGATCGCCATCGCTCGTTCTCAGGGTCCTTTTCGAGGCTCGTGTCAGGGCGACAGGACCGAAACGTAACGTCCCCCGTGAAGGTTCCCTTTGTGATGCGGCGGGCTGGCCGGGCACCGGCCCGCCGCCTCGTCTCGTCAGCTCGCTTTCTTGGTGATCAGCGTCAGCGCGCCATTGGTGCTCATGCTGGCGGCGATCACCTGCGCCGAGGTGAGCCCCTTGGCTTCGAGCGCGGATTTGACCTGCGGTGTCGCGTCGATCGAGCCGCGCAGTTTCTGCAGGTCGGCATCGCTGCGCTTGGCGATCACCTCGTTGACCTTGGCTTGAGTGTCCGCGGGCAGATCCTTGATATCGACGACGTTGATCGCCTGGATGGTGGGCGCCTGCGGCTGCGCCCCGGGCGCGGCAGGAGCAGGCGCAGCCGGCGCCGGACTGGGCTGCTGCGCAGGCTGTTGCTGGGCGCTGGCGGCGGTTGCGAGCACCAGCGTGGCGGCGGCTGCCAGAAGGGTCGTTTTGCGCATGGATGTTCCTTTCCATCGATTGGCAAATGGTCGTTTTGGGGTGGCCCGGCCACCTCAAACGCTAAATGGGATCGGAAAGTGTCGCTCAGCGGGTCATTGCGTGACCATAGGATGGCGGCAATGTGGAGCCCGGCTTCGACAAGCGGTATTTTCGGGCTGTATTTCGGGAGCAATTGCTGATGGCTAAAATCACCCGCGCCGCCTATGCGCAGATGTACGGCCCGACCGTCGGCGACAAGGTCCGGCTCGCCGACACCGAGCTGTTCATCGAGGTCGAAAGGGATCTCACTCTTCACGGCGAGGAGGTGAAGTTCGGCGGCGGCAAGGTCATCCGCGACGGCATGGGCCAGAGCCAGGTGTCGCGCGCGCAAGGCGCGGTCGACACCGTCATCACCAATGCGTTGGTCGTCGATGCCACCGCCGGTATCGTCAAGGCAGATATCGGCCTCAGGGACGGCCGTATCGCCGCGATCGGCAAGGCCGGCAATCCGGATACCCAAGGCGGCGTCACCATCATCATCGGTCCCGGCACCGAGATCATCGCCGGCGAGGGCAAGATCCTGACCGCCGGCGGCTTCGACGCGCATATCCACTTCATCTGCCCGCAGCAGATCGCGGAAGCGCTGATGTCGGGCATCACCACCATGCTCGGCGGCGGCACCGGCCCGGCGCACGGCACGCTGGCCACCACCTGCACGCCTGGGCCGTGGCATCTGGCGCGCATGATCCAGTCTTTCGACGCCTTCCCTATGAATATCGGCCTGTCGGGCAAGGGCAACGCGTCCCTGCCTGCCGCGCTCGAGGAGATGGTGCTCGCCGGCGCCTGCTCGCTGAAGCTGCACGAGGACTGGGGCACGACGCCGGCTGCAATCGACTGCTGCCTGTCGGTCGCCGACGATTACGACGTGCAGGTGATGATCCACACCGACACGCTGAACGAGTCCGGCTTCGTCGAAAACACGGTCGCGGCGATCAAGGGCCGCACCATCCATGCCTTCCACACCGAAGGCGCCGGCGGCGGCCACGCGCCTGATATCATCAAGGTCTGCGGCCTGCCTAACGTCATTCCGTCCTCGACCAACCCGACACGCCCCTACACGATCAACACGCTGGCCGAACACCTCGACATGCTGATGGTCTGTCATCATCTGTCGCCGTCGATCCCCGAAGATATCGCCTTTGCCGAAAGCCGCATCCGCAAGGAAACTATCGCCGCCGAAGACATTCTGCACGACATCGGCGCCTTCTCGATCATCTCGTCGGACAGCCAGGCCATGGGCCGTGTCGGCGAAGTGGCGATCCGCTGCTGGCAGACCGCCGACAAGATGAAGCGCCAGCGCGGTTCGCTGCCGCAGGAGACCGGCGACAACGACAATTTCCGCGTCCGCCGCTACATCGCCAAATACACCATCAATCCGGCCATCGCGCATGGCCTGTCGAAGGACATCGGCTCGGTAGCGGTGGGAAAACGCGCCGACCTCGTGCTGTGGAATCCGGCCTTTTTCGGCGTCAAGCCGGACATGGTGCTGATCGGCGGCATGATCGCCGCCGCCCCGATGGGCGATCCCAACGCCTCGATCCCGACGCCGCAGCCGATGCATTACCGGCCGATGTTCGGGGCCTACGGCAAGGCGATGACCAATTCGTCGGTGACGTTCGTCTCCAAGGCCGCGCTCGACACCGGCCTGCGCGACAGGCTCGGCATCGACAAGCAGATGGTCGCCGTCGAGAACACCCGCGGCGGCATCGGCAAGCATTCGATGGTGCTCAACGACGCCACGCCGCATGTCGAGGTCGACCCGGAAACCTATGAGGTCCGCGCCGACGGCGAACTCTTGACCTGCGAGCCAGCAACCGTGCTACCGATGGCGCAAAGGTACTTTTTGTTTTGAGGTGATGCGTGTTCTGGCGCACAAGCTCCCCGCTGGACGCCGACGACGAGGAGTGGCAGCTCGATTGCTGGGGTTGGCTGCTCAGGCATTTCGGCGGGGCAGCCGCGCTGCGCAAACGTTCGCTGATCTTGCCAACACGAGCATTTTTCACCCCCTCTGAAGAACAGGGGCACGCCGCTGCATCGCACTATTTCGGGCAGGTGGCGGCATATTTTGGCATCGATGCGCCCCGCTTCAATCTCGTGCCACAGGAAGATTCAATCGATCCGGTTTTGGGACCGCTTCAGGTCCTTCAGGACGCGCCGCGGGAGCCTGCCGGAACCTTCTCCGTGTCCCGGGGCGGTGCCATGACAATCACCTACAATCCGGCGATCGTTCCCAAGCCCATGAAGCTCATTGCGACGTTCGCGCATGAGATTTGTCATCCATTGCTGTTCTCGGTGCCTGAAGAACCGCCGGGCGGCACCGAGATGGAGGAGTTCGCAACCGATCTCGCGGTCACCTTCTTCGGCTTTGGTATCTTCAATTCCAACACTGCGGCGAGTTTCACTCAGTACCGCGACACCGCCACCGGCACGCAAGGCTGGTCCTTCGAGCGACAAGGCTATCTGTCGCCAGCGGAACGCGCCTTTGCGCTGGCGCTGTTCACCCAGGCGCGCGGTCAGGGAATACAGGACGCGCGCGAGTATCTGGATTCCGGGCCGTTGGCCTATTTTCGCAAGGCAACGAAGTATCTGGCGCAGACGCCATCCATTTCATCCGATCTGCTTGCGGCGCACCAATAGCCAAGGTCTCAACGGACTCAAGATTCGAACGGCAGGTCAGCGCAGCAGAAACCGGTTTTCACTTTTCAGATCACAATCTAGAACGCCAAATGTAGAACATGCCGCGCCAGGCCTATGGACCAGCAACTCCCCTACGCCCACGACATTTTCCCGCATATCCGCATCGTCCTGGGCATGGTGATCGGCCTTGGCGTCACACGGCTGCTGTCGGGGCTCGCCCGCATCGTCCAGCATCCCGGCCAGTACCGGCTCTATCCCGTGCACCTCGCCTGGGTTGCGTCGGTGCTTTTGATGCTGGTGCATTTCTGGTGGTGGGAGTTCGGTCTGTTCCAGATCGAGAATTGGACCTTCGGCAAATACCTGTTCATCATCTTCTACGCCGTCACGCTGTTTTTGCTTTGCGCGCTGCTGTTTCCGGATTCGATGCTGGACTACACCAGCTATGAGGATTTCTTCTATTCGCGCCGGGCCTGGTTCTTCGGCCTGCTGGCGGCGACCTATCTGCTCGACGTGATCGACACGCTGCTGAAAGGGCCGGAGCATTTCGCCCATTTCGGCGTCGAATATCTGATCCGCACCCCGGGTTTCGTTGCGCTTTGCGTCATTGCGATCCTGCTGCGCGACCGCCGTTTCCATATCGCCTTTGTCGCCGGCGCGCTCGTCTATCAGATATCGTTCATCCTGCGGCTCTTCGACACGATTGTTTGAGCCCCATTGGGGCGGCGGATGCGATAGGCTAGGCTTTTTGGGAGAGGCAGTTTTTACATGAAGCTCGATATTCGCACCGACTTCACCAAATTCCCGCGCGCCGTCTCCGTCCTGGCCGCAGGCGAAGCCGGAACCACCACGCCATACGACAGTGCGGTGCTTGCCCATGACGAGCGGCATCTGCGCCGTCGCGCCATCGAAACGGCCCGTAGCGACAAGGTGCTGGTCGACCTGCCCGAACCGGTGACCTTGAACCATAGTGACCGGCTGGTGCTGGAGGATGGCCGCCACATCGAGATCATCGCGGCCGAGGAGCCGCTCTACGATATCAGGGCCAGCGACCCTGTCCATCTGGCAGAGCTTGCCTGGCACATCGGCAACCGCCACCTCGCAGCCGCCATCGAAGCTGGGCGCATCCTCATCCTGCGCGACCATGTCATCAAGGCGATGCTGGAGGGATTGGGCGCCATTGTGAGCGACGTCTCCGAGCCGTTCAAGCCGGTGCGCGGCGCCTATTCCGGGCATGGCGGCCATGGCCACGCTCATGCCGAGGCGCATGCGCACAGCCATGCCGAAGCGCATTCCCATACCCATACCGAATCGCATTCCCACAGCCATTCGCACGACCATGACCATGACTGACCAGCCTTCCAACGTTGCCCAGCCTTCCAATATTGCTTTGTTGCGGCTGATGGCGTGGCTGTCGCCTTCCTTCCCGGTCGGCGGCTTTTCCTACAGCCATGGTCTCGAGCAAGCCGTGCATGCCGGGCTGGTTGCCGACAGCAAAGAGCTCGCCGCGTGGCTGGAAACGCTGGTCGAGATGGGTTCGGGCTGGAATGATGCGGTGCTGTTTGCCGAAAGCTGGCACAGGGCGCGCGAAACCGGCGATCTCGATGAAATCGTCGCCCTTGCCGAAGCTCTGGCAGGCTCGCGCGAGCGCCATGCCGAGACCATGCTGCAGGGTGCTGCTTTCATGAAGGCGGCCATCGCCTGGCCGTGCCAGGTGCTGGATCGCCTGCCGGCCGAATGTGCCTATTGCGTTGCCGTCGGCGCCGTTGCCGGCGATCACGGCATTGCGCTGCGGGACGCCCTGGCGGCCTTTCTGCAGGCCTTCTTCTCCAATCTCGTCCAGGCTGCGATCCGGCTTGGCATCGTTGGCCAGAGTGCCGCGATGACGCTACTGGCCGCCTTCGAACCGCTTGCCCTGGCCACGGCCGACCGCGCTGCCGGCTCGACCCTCGATGATCTCGGCGGCTGCGCTTTCATCTCCGACGTCACGGCGATGAAGCACGAGGCCCAGTATTCGCGGCTGTTCCGCTCATGATCGTCCTCGCTTTCGCCCTCTCGCTCGTCCTGCTGTTGATCACAGCACTGCATGTTTATTGGGGCATTGGCGGCATCTGGCCGGGCAGGGACGCTGCCTCCTGCGCCCGCGCGGTGGTCGGCTTCCGTGGCGTCGACGAAATGCCGGCGCCCTTCGCCAGCTTCGCCGTCGCCGCATGCCTGGGCCTGGCGACGCTGTGGCCGATGGCGCTCGAAGGCGTGTTTGCCACGCCCTTTCCCAAGGCCGGGCTCGCCGCCACAGCGCTGCTCATCGCACTGGTCTTCCTGGCGCGCGGCATTGCCGGCTTCACGCCTTGGTGGCGCCGGCTGACGCCCGAGCAGCCTTTCGTGCGGCTCGATCTGCGTTATTATTCGCCGCTGTGCCTGCTGATCGGGCTTGGCTTTGCCATTCTTGCCCTCACGGAGTTCCCCGCATGATATCACCCAACGGTCCTCTTCGCGTCGGCATCGGCGGTCCGGTCGGCTCGGGCAAGACGACGCTCACCGAAAAGCTTTGCAAGGCGCTGCGTGACGAGTTCTCGATCGCCGTCGTCACCAACGACATCTACACCAAGGAAGACGCCATGATGCTGGCCCGGCTGCAGGCGCTCCCTGAGGATCGCATCATCGGCGTCGAGACCGGCGGCTGCCCGCACACCGCCATTCGCGAGGACGCCTCGATCAATCTGCAGGCGATCGCCGAGATGACCAAAAAATTCCCGGATCTCGATGTCGTCTTCATCGAATCGGGCGGCGACAACCTCGCCGCCACTTTCTCGCCGGACCTTGCCGACCTGACGCTCTATGTCATCTCGGTTTGCCAGGGCGAGGAGATTCCGCGCAAGGGCGGACCGGCGATCACCCGGTCCGATTTCCTGGTCATCAACAAGAGCGACCTTGCGCCCTATGTGAACGTCAATCTCGACATCATGGAGAGCGATGCTGCCCGCATGCGCGGCAAGCGGCCGTTCGGCTTCACCGACCTGTCGCGCGGCAAGGGGCTGCAGGAGGTGATCGATTTCATCGTCGAGCATGGCGGGCTGAGGGTCGGCGCGGCCACCAGCACGGCGGCATAACGGCGCTCGCCTGCACCAAACGAAACCGGGTTGCGCGTGTTCCAGCCGCGCGGCATCCTTGCTTTTTTCACGGAGGTTTACGATGAGCATCACTCGCCTGCAGAAGGAAGTGCTGACCAACCTGCCGTTCTATGAGGAGCGCGTCGACCTCGCTTGCGCCTTCCGCTGGACGGCGCGGCTCAACATGCACGAGGCGGTGGCCAACCATTTCTCACTGGCCGTCAACGACAATGGTTCGCAGTTCCTGATGAACCCCAACCAGGTGCATTTCTCGCGCATCAAGGCGAGCGATCTGCTTTTGATCGACGCCAATGATCCCGACACGCTTATCGGCCCGAATGCGCCCGACCCGACGGCGTGGGGCCTGCATGGTGCCATCCATCGCAACGTGCGTCATGCGCGCTGCGTCATGCATGTCCACTCGATCCACGCCACCGTGCTTGCCTCGCTCGCCGACTCGACGCTGCCGCCGGTCGACCAGAACTCGGCGATCTTCTTCAACCGCCATGTCGTCGACGCTCATTATGGCGGGCTGGCCTTCGAGGAAGAGGGCGAGCGCTGCTCCCAGCTTCTTGTCGACCCGAAGGTCAAGGTGATGGTGATGGGCAACCATGGCGTGCTGGTCATCGGCGACAGCGTCGCCGACACCTTCAACCGCATGTTCTATTTCGAGCGCGCCGCCGAAACCTATATCAAGGCGCTGTGGACCGGCCGGCCGCTGCGGGTACTGTCGGATGAGATCGCGGAGAAAGCGGCAAGGGAACAGGAAGACTATCCCGGCCAGGCCGAGCGCCACCTTTCCGAACTGAAGGCGATCCTCGACGAGCAGGAGCCTGCCTACCGGAGTTGAGCGCGGTCCCGCCGGGCCTGGCTTAAAGCCCGAGTTCGGCCCGCAATTCGCCGGCGCTGTCGATGACAATCGCCCCCGGCGGCCCCTCCATGGGCACCTCTGGCCAGAAAATCGTCTTCATTCCAGCTGCCAGCCCCGCCGTGGCGCCGGTCACGCTGTCATCGACCGCCACTGCCTCGGCGGGATCGACGTCGGCCAACCAGGCGGCGCGCAGGAAAGGTTCGGCATGCGGCTTGCCTTCACGCACGTCGTTGCGGCTGACCGTCTTCATGCCGGGATATACGAGGCCTACGGCGCGCAGATTGGCATCAACGATCAGCCTGTCCGAGTTGGACACCACCGCTTGCGGCACGCCAAGCGCGAGCAGCTCATTGAAAATCTCGATTGCGCCGGTGCGTGGCGTCAGCGTTTCGGCCATCGGCAGATAGTGATCGTATTTGCGCACGATCCAGTCGTCGAAAGGCAGGTCGAGGCCGAACTCGTCGCGCAGCATTTCGTAGACCGGCCATGCGGCGATGCCGAGCACGCGCTCATGCAGGTCGGCCGGCGGCGCGATGCCGACGCTGTGCAGCGCCGCAATCAGCGCCGCCTCGTGCAGCGGCTCGCTGTCGACCAGCGTGCCGTCCATATCCCAGAAAACCGCTTTCGGCGTCATGCAAGGCTCCATTCTCAAAAAATTCCTTAAAGCGTTTAGCGCGCGAGATAAACCGCCGCGTCCCCGCTAATGCATGTCGCGCAAAGTGTGCAGCGGTTTTGCGATGACGACATGCATAAAAAGGAACCTAAAACGCGTCGCATGAGGCCGATCGAACGCAACGCGCTTTAGAACCGGGATTGGTGCGACCTCGACAGCCTTGCTGTTGCAACGAGACTGGGTCGACCTGTCACTTCGCTCCAAACACCCAAGTTTCATCACTAAGCAATTGCTCTTACAATAGGCAATTGCGCGCAAGTTCATTCCCTGCGAAACTACTGCGCTCCGCCTCTTATGCTCGGCGGGGTTGGGAGGCAGGAACTTGAATTCGCGGCAGGACAGCGGCGGCAACAGGCTGGACGACGCGGCGCGTGCCGGCTGGCTCTATTATGTCGCAGGCAACACCCAGGACCAGATCGCCGCCACGCTTGGCATCTCGCGGCAGACGGCGCAGCGGCTGGTGTCGCTCGCAGTCTCCGAAGGGCTGATCAAGGTGCGCGTCGACCATCCGATCGCCAATTGCCTCGACCTTGCGGCACGGCTGAAATCGCGCTTTGCGCTCGATCTGGTCGAGGTGGTGCCGAGCGACCCTTCTTCTTCCTCCACCGTCATCGGCGTCGCCGAGGCGGCGGCGGCCGAGATCGAACGGCGGCTGCGGTCGCCGGTGCCGATCGTCATGGCGATCGGCACCGGCCGCACGCTGAAGGCCGCGATCGAGCAACTGCCGCCGATGGAATGCCCGCAGCACAAAGTGGTGTCGCTGACCGGCAACATCTCGCCGGACGGCTCGGCGGCCTTCTACAACGTCATCTTCACCATGGCCGACAGGGTCAAGGCGCGTTCGTTTCCGATGCCTTTGCCGGTCATCGCTTCCTCGCCCGAGGAGCGCGAGATGCTGCTCAGCCAGCCGATGATCCAGCCGACGCTGGCGCTTGCGGCCGAGGCCGACGTCACCTTTGTCGGCATCGGCGATCTCGGCCCGAAGGCGCCGCTTTACGAGGACGGCTTCATTTCGGAGGGTGAATTAAAGGCGCTGCAGAAGGCCGGCGGCGTTGCCGAGATCGTCGGCTGGGTATTCGATCGTGACGGGCGCATGATCGAGGGCATCACCAATGATCGGGTGTCGTCGGCACCGCTGCCGTCGCGCGAAAAGTCGCTGGTGATCGCGCTTGCCATGGGCGACCGCAAGCTGCCGGGCATCTTCGCCGCCGTCAACCGGCGGCTGGTCAACGGCCTCATCACCGATGAGCGGACCGCCGCCGCCTTGCTGGCGGGCGCATGATCTCCGAACCGCTGGCGGTCGGAAACGATCATGTGAAATCGAAACGCATCTGAATCCCCGATAAAACGAGCGTCACTACTGGTGCCGGCCGCAAGGATCGTTGCCGTCGAGAAAGCCCATGTCGCGCTGCAGATGCGGCGGCAGCTCCCGGACGTCGAGATAGGCCCGTTTCCGCGCCGCGTGCCTTGCCAATCCCCGAGCCAACCGTGAAAACCAGCCATGGGCTGGAGCAAGAAGCAGCTTTTCCTGTATTGTGGTCATGATCGTCAGCCTTCGCTATCTCTAGGCGTAATTGATCTTCAATACGGAATATCGGTAGGACCGGCCGGTGCCGCCAATCAAACGTCGATCACTGCCCATAAGGAGGGCTTATGCCGGAGCTCAATTCACGGCAGCTGGTTTCGCAGCTTCCTCCGCTTCAGGCGATCCGGGTGTTCGAGGCGGTGGCGCGGCATCTCTCGTTCACCAAGGCCGCCCAGGAGCTTGGCATGACGCAGGCGGCGGCAAGCTATCAGATCAAGCTTCTGGAGGAGCGCATCGGCGCGCCCCTGTTCTTGCGCCAGCCAAAACAGATCGTGCTGACCGAACCCGGCCAGCGCCTGGCGCCCGCGGTCAGCGAGGCGTTCGCGCTGTTGAGCGGCGCCTATGCCGCCGCGCGCACCGGCGCCGACGGCGTGCTTTGCGTTTCGACGCTGCTGACATTTGCCTCCAACTGGCTGGCGCAGCATCTCGGTTCGTTCCAGGTCGCGCATCCGTCGCTGGCGGTGCGCGTCGATACTTCGAACAGGGTTGTCGACTTTGCCAGAGAGGATATCGACATCGCCATCCGCTCCGGCGGCGGCAACTGGCCGGGCGTCGAGACCCATATGCTTTTCAGGGCCGATTTCACGCCGGTCCTTAGTCCAAAGCTCGCGGCAAGCATCGGCGGCGTCAAGGAGCCGGCCGACCTGCTGCGGCTGCCGATCCTCGACCCGGGTGACATCTGGTGGCGGGACTGGTTTGCCGCCGCCGGCCTGCCGGTCGAGGAGCTGGCCAAGCGTCCCGGCACCAGCATGGGCGCGCAGGCCTACGAGGCCAATGCCGCGATTGCCGGCCACGGCGTGGCGATCGTTACCAAGGCGCTGTTCAAGACCGAACTTGCCGACGGCCGCCTGATCCAGCCCTTTGATCTGGTCGGTGACGACGGCCACGCCTATTGGCTGGTCTATCCGACGGCACGACGCAACGTGCCGAAGATCCGCGCCTTCCGCGATTGGATCCTGAGCGAGATCGCTTGCCAATAGGCTGAATCCCAGCAAGACCGACAGCAAAGCGCCGGGCCCAATCAGCCCGGCCGAATCCTTCGTCAGACATGCCGCAAACGTTCCAGGCTTGCCGCTGCACAAGATCCGGCGTGCTGCGCTGCAGCAACGAATCCGTCTTGACATAATTCATCGCAAGTGAGTAATTGCTCACAGCCAAGGCAAATGCTCATCTTGGTTTATGGGAGGAATTTTGATGAAACTTCGCACGTTCACCCTAGGCCTGTTCTCGGCCAGCGCCCTCGCTTTCGCCGCGCATGCCGAATCCATCACCATCGCCACGGTCAACAATGGCGACATGGTCCGCATGCAGAAGCTGACCGACGACTTCACCGCCAAAAATCCCGACATTCAGCTGCAGTGGGTCACGCTTGAGGAAAACGTCCTGCGCGAGCGCGTCACCACCGACATCGCCACCAAGGGTGGCCAGTACGACGTGATGACCATCGGCACCTATGAAGTGCCGATCTGGGCCAAGCAGAACTGGCTTTTGCCGCTCGACAAGCTCGGCGACGATTACGACGTCAAGGATATCATCCCGGCCATAGCCGGCGGCCTGTCGGTCGACGGCAAGCTCTACGCCGCCCCGTTCTACGGCGAAAGCTCCTTCGTCATGTACCGCAAGGACCTGATGGAAAAGGCCGGGCTCAAGATGCCCGATGCACCGACCTGGGACTTCATCAAGCAGGCCGCCGACAAGATGACCGACCGCGCCAACGGCGTGAACGGCGTCTGCCTGCGCGGCAAGGCCGGCTGGGGCGAGAACATGGCCTTCCTGACCGCCATGTCGAACTCGTTCGGCGCGCGCTGGTTCGACGAGAACTGGAAGCCGCAATTCGACCAGCCCGAATGGAAGAACACGCTGCAGTTCTATGTCGACCTGATGAAGGCCGACGGCCCCGAGGGCGCGTCGTCCAACGGCTTCAACGAAAACCTGGCGCTGTTCCAGCAGGGCAAATGCGGCATGTGGATCGACGCTACCGTCGCTGCCTCCTTCGTTTCCGACCCGAAGAACTCCACCGTCGCCGACAAGGTCGGCTATGCGCTGGCGCCGGACAACGGCCTCGGCAAGCGCGGCAATTGGCTGTGGGCATGGTCGCTAGCCATCCCCGCCGGCACGCAGAAGGCCGACGCCGCTCAAAAGTTCGTATCCTGGGCAACCAGCAAGCACTATGCCGAGCTCGTCGCCTCGAAGGAAGGCTGGGCCAACGTTCCGCCGGGAACGCGCTCGTCGCTCTATGCCAATCCCGAATACCAGAAGGCAGCACCTTTCGCCAAGATGACGCTGGACTCGATCAACTCCGCCGATCCGACGCACCCGACCGTCAAGCCGGTGCCTTATGTCGGCGTCCAGTTCGTCGCCATTCCTGAGTTCCAGGGTCTCGGCACCACCGTCGGCCAGCTCTTCTCGGCGGCACTTGCCGGCCAGTCGAGCGTCGACGATGCCTTGAAGCAGGCGCAGGACGCCGCCACCGCGACGATGACCGAGGGCGGTTACATCAAGTAAGCTCCTCCCGGTGCCGGTTGCCAATGGCGACCGGCAACGGCCGCCCGAATCCCAGTTCGGGCGGCCAGCTTTCACACCGCTGAAAAACTTGGCCGACCTCGAAGGGTGACCGTCATGGCTACTCAGCAGACCCGTTCGCTTGCCCGTTTCATGATGGCGCCATCCGTGGTGCTGCTGCTGGTCTGGATGATTGTGCCGCTGGCATTCACGCTGTGGTTTTCCTTCCAGCAATACAACCCGCTCAATCCGATGCGCGACGGCTTCGTCGGGTTTTCGAACTACGCGCTGTTCTATTCCAACCCGGCATTCCTGCAGTCGATCCTCAACACGCTCACCATCGTCGTCAGCGTGCTTTTGATCACGGTGATTGGCGGTATTCTGCTCGCCCTTCTGCTCGATCAGCCGATGTGGGGACAGGGCATCGTCCGCATCCTTGTCATCTCGCCGTTCTTCGTCATGCCACCGGTGGCGGCACTGGTCTGGAAGAACATGATCATGCATCCGCAGTACGGGGTTTTCGCCGATATTGCGCGCTTCTTCGGCGGGCAGCCGATTGATTGGTTCGGGCAGCACCCGCTCCTGGCGATCATCATCATCGTTGCCTGGCAATGGCTGCCGTTTGCTACGCTGATCCTGTTGACCGCGCTTCAGTCGCTCGACGTCGAGCAGAAGGAAGCCGCCGAAATGGACGGCGCCGGCTTCATCAGCCGCTTCATCTATTTGACGCTGCCTCACATGTCGCGCGCCATAACCGTCGTCATCCTGATCCAGACGATCTTCCTGCTGTCGGTCTATGCCGAGATCCTCGTCACCACCAACGGCGGCCCGGGTTACGCCTCCACCAACCTGCCCTTCCTCGTCTATCAGAAGGCATTGCTGGAGTTCAAAATCGGCCAGGCGTCCGCCGGCGGTATCATTGCCGTCATTCTCGCCAACATCGTTGCCTTCTTCGCCATGCGCGCTGTCGGCAAGAACCTGGATAAATAAGGGAGGATAAGATGGCACGTGCAGTCACCACCCAGCACAAGACGATTGCTACCGCGGCCGCCTGGATCGTCGCGCTGCTGATCTTCTTCCCGATCCTCTATACGATCATCACCTCGTTCAAGTCGGAGCAGGAGGCTATCCAGGGCTTCAACCTGTTCCCGTCGGGAACCACGGAGAGCTATTCCGAGGTCCAGGCGCAGAACGGCTATTTCAAATTCTTCCTGAACTCGGTGTTCCTGTCGGTCGGCTCGACCATCCTGGCTCTGCTCGTCGCCATACCGGCGGCATGGTCGATGGCGTTTTCGCCGGGCAAACGCACCAAGGACATCCTGATGTGGATGCTTTCCACCAAGATGATGCCGGCCGTCGCCGTGCTGTTTCCGATCTATCTGATCTTCCGCGATACCGGTCTGCTCGACAGCCGCATCGGCCTGATGGTCATGCTGATGCTGATCAACCTGCCGATCGTGGTCTGGATGCTTTACACCTATTTTCGCGAGATCCCGGGCGAGATCCTGGAAGCGGCGCGCATGGACGGCGCATCGCTCTGGAACGAGATCATATACGTGCTGACGCCGATGGCGGTCCCCGGCATCGCCTCGACCATGCTGCTCAACATCATTCTCGCCTGGAACGAGGCGTTCTGGACGATCCGGCTGACCACCACCGAGGCCGCGCCGCTCACCGCTTTCATCAGCTCCTTCTCCAGCCCGCAGGGGCTGTTCTGGGCCAAGCTTTCGGCCGCCTCGACGCTGGCGATCGCGCCGATCCTGATCATGGGCTGGTTCAGCCAGAAGCAGTTGGTTCGAGGCCTGACATTCGGTGCGGTAAAGTAGCGGGCATTGCCTGACGCAAAACGAAAGGATAGCCCTTCGGGGGAGGAAACCATGGGAAACATCACGCTCAAGAACGTCTCCAAATCCTTCGGGGCGACGTCCATCATCCCCGGCCTCGATCTGGTCATCGAGGACGGAGAGTTCGTCGTCTTCGTCGGCCCGTCGGGCTGCGGCAAATCCACCCTGTTGCGTCTGATCGCCGGTCTCGAGGATACCAGCGGCGGCACCATCATCATCGATGGTCGCGACGTCACCGGCGAGGCGCCGGCCAAGCGCAAGCTGGCTATGGTGTTCCAGTCCTATGCGCTCTACCCGCACATGACGGTGGCCAAGAACA
This sequence comes from Mesorhizobium sp. M0768, assembly GCF_040320195.1. Taxonomy (NCBI): domain Bacteria; kingdom Pseudomonadati; phylum Pseudomonadota; class Alphaproteobacteria; order Hyphomicrobiales; family Phyllobacteriaceae; genus Mesorhizobium; species Mesorhizobium sp. M0768. The sequence continues at coordinate 101,095 of NZ_JAMYPD010000007.1, forward strand.
TCGCCTTCCCGCTGAAGATGGCGGGCGAGGACCAGGCGACCATCGACAAGAAGGTGAAGGACGCCGCGCGGATCCTGAACCTCACCAACTACCTCGACCGCCGCCCCGGCCAGCTCTCCGGCGGCCAGCGGCAGCGCGTCGCCATCGGCCGCGCCATCGTGCGCCAGCCGTCGGCCTTCCTGTTCGACGAGCCTTTGTCCAATCTCGACGCGGCGCTGCGCGGCACCATGCGGCTGGAGATCAGCGAGCTGCATCACCAGCTCAAGACAACCATGGTCTACGTCACCCACGACCAGATCGAGGCGATGACCATGGCCGACAAGATCGTCGTGCTCAATGCCGGCAATATCGAGCAGGTCGGCTCGCCGATGGAGCTCTATAAGACGCCGAAGAACCTGTTCGTCGCCGGGTTCATAGGTTCGCCGAAGATGAACCTGATCGAAGGCGCGCCGGCCGCCAAATATGGCGCCAAGACAGTCGGCATCCGCCCGGAGCATATGAACATTTCGAAGACGTCAGGCGACTGGAAGGCGACGGTCGGGGTTGCCGAGCATCTCGGCTCCGACACGTTTTTGCACGTCCAGGCGGATGGTGTCGGGCAGCTGACGGTGCGTGCCGACGGCGAGTTGGCCGCCCATCACGGCGACACAATCTACCTGACGCCGGAAAAGGCCAAGCTGCATCGTTTCGGCGCCGACGGGAAGGCGATGCTGCAATGAGGCTCCGGGGTAAATCGGCGCTGATTACCGGATCGGCGCGCGGCATCGGCAGGGCGTTTGCCGAAGCCTACATGCGCGAAGGGGCGACGGTCGCGATTGGCGACATCAATCTCGAAGCCGCCGAGAAGACGGCTTCGGAAATCGGCCGCAATGCCTACGCGGTAAAGCTCGACGTCACCGATCTCGTGTCTATCGATGAGGCCGTCAAGGCAGTCGAAGCCAGGGCCGGCGGCCTCGATATCTTGATCAACAACGCTGCTTTGTTCGACTTGGCGCCGATCGTCGAGATCACCAAGACAAGCTACGACAAATTGTTTTCGGTCAACGTCGCCGGCACGCTGTTTACGTTGCAGGCCGCCGCCCGTTCTATGATTGCCCGCGGCAAGGGCGGCAAGATCATCAATATGGCAAGCCAGGCCGGGCGCCGCGGCGAGGCGGTGGTTGCCGTCTACTGCGCCACCAAGGCCGCGGTCATCTCGCTCACCCAGTCGGCAGGGCTCGACCTGATCAAACACCGCATCAATGTCAACGCGATAGCACCGGGGGTCGTCGACGGCGAGCATTGGGACCATGTCGATGCCTTGTTCGCCAAGTTCGAGAACCGGCCGAGGGGCGAGAAGAAGAGGCTGGTCGGCGAAGCCGTGCCTTATGGCCGCATGGGCACGGCGCAAGACCTCACCGGCATGGCGGTGTTCCTGGCCAGCGATGAGGCCGAGTACATCGTCGCCCAGACCTATAATGTCGATGGCGGCCAGTGGATGAGTTGAGGGGGCGAAGGCGCTCTTCCCCCCGTCTCCTCCACGGGGGGAAGAGCCGTCCCGCTAAAGGGTAAAAGCAGATGACCGTGAAACTCTCTTCTTCCATCCTCGCCAAGCTGCCGCCCAAGGTCGCCGGCCCGAAATACGATCGCGCCGCGCTCAAGGCCGGCATCGTGCATTTCGGCGTCGGCAATTTCCATCGCTCGCACCAGGCCGTCTATCTCGACGACCTGTTCAATTCGGGTGTCGGCCACGACTGGGCCATTGTTGGCGCCGGCGTCTTCGAGGGCGAGAAGGTCGGCCGCGGCAAGTTGCAGGAGCAGGACTGGCTGACCACCGTGGTCGAGCAGGACAGCGGCCATATGAGCGCGCGCGTCACCGGCGTCATGATCGACTTCCTGGTGCCGGGCGATGCGGCCGCAATCGTCGAGCGGCTTGCCGATCCGGCGATCAAGATCGTCTCCCTGACCATTACCGAGGGCGGCTATTTCATCGATCCGGCATCCGGCGTCTTCAATCCGACACATCCCGACATCGTTGCCGACGCTGAGCCGGGGGCGACGCCGAAGACCGTCTTCGGCCTGGTCCTCGCCGGGCTGCTGCGCCGCCGCGCCGACGGTATCGTGCCCTTCACAATCATGTCCTGCGACAACATCCCCCATAACGGCCACGTCACCTCAGATGGCGTCATCGGCCTTGCGCGGCTGATCGACGAAGGTTTGGCAAACTGGGTGAGCGAGAACGTTGCCTTTCCCAATGGCATGGTCGACCGCATCACGCCGGCCACCACCGACCGCGAGCGCGGCATTCTCTCCAGCGAGTTCGGCCTCGACGACAATTGGCCGGTGTTTTGCGAACCGTTCAAGCAATGGGTGCTGGAGGACCGTTTCACCGACGGCCGCCCGCCGCTGGAAAAAGTCGGCGTGCAGTTCGTCAGCGACGTCGCGCCCTATGAGCTGATGAAGATCCGCATCCTCAATGGCGGCCATGCGACCATCGCGTATCCGGCCGGGCTGATGGACATCCATTTCGTCCATGAGGCGATGCAGGAGCCGCTGGTACGCGGCTTCCTCGACAAGCTCGAGCATGACGAAATCATCCCGACCGTGCCGCCGGTTCCGGACACCGACCTCGAAGATTACTACCAGCTCATCGAGCACCGCTTCTCCAATCCAAAGATCGGCGACACCATACGCCGGCTTTGCCTCGACGGCTCCAACCGCCAGCCGAAATTCATCATCCCGACCATCACCGACCGGCTGAAGGCTGGCAAAAGTGTCACCGGCCTTGCGCTGGAATCGGCGCTCTGGTGTCGCTACTGCTTCGGCACGACGGATTCCGGTGCCGTCACCGAGCCCAACGACCCGAACTGGGGCCGGTTGCAGGCGACGGCCAAGGCGGCCAGGGACATGCCTGCCGCCTGGCTTGCCATGGAGGACATCTATGGCGATGTCGGCCGCTCGCCGCCGTTCGCTGAAGCCTTCGGCCAAGCGCTGAGACTGCTGTGGGCGGACGGCGCGCGCGCGACACTGACGCGCTATCTCGCCGGCGACCTCTGAAGCCGATCCAGCGCGATGACGCCTGAACTGGTCATTTTCGACTGTGACGGCGTGCTGGTGGACAGTGAGATGCTGTCCGTCTCGGCATTGCTGGAGATGATCGCGCTTGCCGGTGGCAACGTCAGCGAGGACATTGCCTACGAGCACTTCCTCGGCAAGAGCATGAAGAGCGTCCGCGAAATCCTCGCAAGCGACTTCGGGCTCGATCTCACCGAGCAGCATCTGACCGAGATGCGCTCCGAACTGATGCGCAGATTCCGCGAGGAGCTGAAACCGATGCCAGGTATCGCACAGGTCCTGCCGAGGCTCGGCGTACCGTGCTGCGTCGCCTCCTCCGGCACCCTGGAACGCATCCGCTATGCGCTCGACGTCACCGGGTTGCTTGGGCTGCTGGAGCCGCATTTGTTCAGCGCCGCCATGGTGGCGCGGGGCAAACCGGCGCCCGATCTCTTTCTCCATGCAGCAGATAAAATGAGAGCAGCCCCGCGAAACTGCCTTGTCGTCGAGGACAGCCCGGCCGGCATAGAAGCGGCGCGGGCGGCCGGCATGTGCGTCCTTGCCTTCACCGGCGGCTCGCACACCGGCAACCCGGCATTGAAAGCGCGGCTTGCGTCGAGTGAGCCGGACTTTATATTCGCTGACATGCTGCAATTGCCCGATCTGATTGCAGGCCTGGGAGCGAGAGCAAGAACACCTTGACCAACAGTTTCGTTTGCGCGGTCGATGTCGGCACCGGAAGCGCTCGTGCCGGCATTCTCGACACCGGTGGCGCCTTGCTCGGCCGCGCCGAGCACCCGATCGCCATGCAACAGCCGAAGGCCGATCATGCCGAGCACGATTCGCAGGATATATGGTCGGCGGTGTGCATGGCAGTCCGCGCTGCCCGCGAAAAGGCGGGCGTGCGGGCCGAGGATATCGTCGGCATCTCCTTTGATGCCACCTGCTCGCTGGTGGTGCGAGACCGGCATGGCGGCCAGCTCAGCGTGTCCGTCACTGGTGAAAGGCGCTGGGACACCATTGTCTGGCTCGACCATCGCGCAATTGCCGAGGCCGACGAATGCACTGAAAGCGGCCACGCTGTGCTCGACTATATCGGCGGCGTCATGTCGCCGGAAATGGAGACGCCGAAGCTGATGTGGCTGAAGCGCAACCTGCCCGGAACATGGAACGAAGCCGGCTATCTATTCGACCTCACCGACTTCCTCACCTGGAAGGCAAGCGGCTCGCTCTCCCGTTCACAATGCACGCTGACCGCCAAATGGACCTATCTAGCCCATGAAGCGACCGGCTGGCGGCGCGACTTCTTCGAAGCCGTCGGGCTCGGCGATATCTTTGAGCACGGCAACCTGCCGGAAAAGGCAAGCCCGGTCGGTGCCGATATCGGCCCGCTCGGCGCGCAAGCCGCGACGGAGCTTGGCCTCACCGAAAAATGCCGGGTCGGCGCCGGCGTCATCGATGCCTATGCCGGCGCGCTTGGCGTGCTCGGCGGTTTCGCCGGTGACGCAACGAACATCGGTCGCCATCTCGCCCTGATTGCCGGTACGTCGAGCTGCGTCATGGCGATGTCGGCCGATCCGCAGCCTTTCGCCGGTGTCTGGGGCCCATATTATGGCGCAGCCCTTCCCGGCCTGTGGCTGTCGGAAGGTGGCCAGTCGGCCACCGGCGCGCTGCTCGACCACATCATCCGCTGGCATGGCGCCGGCGGCGAGCCGGATGCCGCCATGCATGCCAGGATTGCCCACCGCGTCGCCGAGCTGCGCGCCGTCGAGGGCGACAACCTCGCCGCAAGGCTGCACGTACTGCCCGATTTTCACGGCAACCGCTCGCCGCTCGCCGACCCGCATGCCGTCGGCGTCATCAGCGGGCTGACGCTGGATGCCTCCTTCGACAGTCTGTGCAAGCTCTACTGGCGCACCGCCGTCAGCGTCGCGCTTGGCGTCCGTCATGTGCTGGAAGCGCTGAACGAGAACGGCTATCTGATCGACACGCTGCACGTCACCGGCGGCCACACCAAGAACCCGCTGTTGATGGAGCTCTATGCCGATGCCACCGGCTGCACGGTGGTCGAGCCGCTGGCGGACGAGGCGGTGCTGCTCGGCAGCGGAATGATTGCCGCCACCGCGGCCAGGCTTTTTCCCGATTTGAACGCTGCCTGCGTCGCCATGCAACAGGGCGGCAGGACGCGAGAGCCCAATCCGGCTGCCGCCGGCCGGTTCGATCGCGACTACCGCGTGTTTCTCGAAATGCACAGGCAAAGGCAGGCGCTGGACGCGATCCGATAAATCGGGATCGGTTGCTATCTCTGGTTCCAGCGCCGGATGACCGGCTCGTCAAGGTCGTGCTCATAACCGAGCACGCTTATGCTGGCGGTATCCAGCACGAAAAACGCGCCGGCTTGCGGCGGCAGGCCGAGCCAGCGTGCGGCCAGCACTCTAAGGAAATGCGAGCTTGAGAAGACCAGGACATTGCTGCCGACCTCGCGCAACTGGCTGACGATCCGGTCCGCCCTCGAGCCGACATCCGTGGCGGACTCGCCGCTCGGGCAGCCGTCGCGAAAGAGACGCCAGCCGGGGCGCTCGGCGACAATTTGTTTGGTGATCAATCCCTCATAGGCGCCATAATCCCACTCCGCCAGATCGTCCTTCTTCACGCCTGACGAGCCGAAGCCGGCCAGGGCACAGGTGTTGAAGGCGCGCTGCGACGGGCTCGACCACACCGCCGAGAAGGACAGGCCCTTGAGCCGCTCAGCGATCCGCCTTGCCGCTTCCTCGCCGGCCGGCGTCAGCGGTATGTCGGTTCGGCCGGTATGTTTTCCGGACGCACTCCATTCCGTCTCGCCATGCCGAACCAGATAGATTTCGGGAAACGTGCTCATCAGGCTGCCTTTCAAATGGATCTGCCGCGACCATAGCGGCTTCCATAGCCTCTCCAACAGCCTGCATGGAGCTGACTGGCTTAACCCTTCCGCAAGTCAGCCTCTTGCCACCGGTGCCTATTTCATAGACAAACTCGCCGTAATGCGGAATCCGGCCGATCATGGCCGTTTCCGCGCTGAGACGCGGCTTCCGGCTCTTGCCGACGTGCCGCAATCGGATAGGCGGAAAACTAGAATGTCTGCGATCGAAGCCGACGCTCGCGCGCCGGAAAACCTTTGGCGTCGGGAAATCAGGGCGATGCTGGCGCTCGCCTGGCCGATGGTGCTGACCAATCTCGGCCAGACCGCGATGACCGCTACCGACGTCATGATGATGGGACGGCTGGGGGCGGACACGCTGGCCAGTGGTGCGCTTGGTGCCAACCTCTACTTCATGCCGCTCATCTTCGGGCTCGGCCTGATGCTGGCGACCTCGCCGATGATGGCGACGGAGCTCGGCCGCCGTCGGCACTCGGTGCGCGACCTGCGCCGCACCGTGCGCCAGGGTCTGTGGCTGGCGATCCTCATTTGCATTCCGATATGGGCCCTTCTCTGGCACGGCGAGAGCGTGTTGCTGGCCATGGGTCAGGAACCGGCGTTGGCGCACCAGGCCGGCATCTATCTGCGCTGGCTCGAATGGGCGGTGCTGCCCTTTTTCGGCTACATCGTCCTGCGCTCGTTCATTTCGGCGCTGGAGCGGCCGGGCTGGGCACTGATCATCGTTTTCGTTGCCGTCGCCTGCAATGCCTTCTTCAACTGGCTGTTCATGTTCGGCAATCTCGGCATCCCTTCGATGGGCATCGCCGGCTCCGGCCTTGCCACCACTCTGTCCAGCACGCTGATGTTCGCCGGCATGGCGATGGTGGTGATGCTTGAGAAGAAGTTCCGGCGCTATCGCCTGTTCGGACGCTTCTGGCGCGCCGACTGGCCGCGCTTCAAGGGCCTGCTGCGGCTCGGCCTGCCGATCGCGGGCCTGCTGGCGTTCGAGGTGACGATCTTCAACGCGGCGGCCTTTCTCATGGGCCTGATCGATGCGGCTTCGCTTGCCGCCCATGCGATCGCCATCCAGATCGCCTCGGTCACCTTTATGGTGCCGCTCGGCCTCAACCAGGCGGTGACGGTGCGCGTCGGACTTGCCCACGGCGCCGGCAATCCGGAAGGTGTCAGCCGGGCTGGCTGGACCGCCTATGTCGTCGGTGTCTCCTTCATGGCGCTGATGGGGCTGGTGATGATCCTGTGGCCGCATCTCTTGATCGGCGCCTTCATCGATCTGGGCAATCCGGCTAATGCCGAGGTGGTGGCGCTTGCCGTCTCGTTCCTCGCCTTTGCTGCGCTGTTCCAGGTTTTTGACGGTGCGCAGGCGGTCGCCAGCGGCATGCTGCGCGGCCTGCACGACACCAAGGTGCCGATGATCTATGCCGCAATCGGCTATTGGGGCATCGGGCTGCCGCTCGGCGTGCTGCTGGCCTTTCGTTTCGGCTTCAACGGCGTCGGCATCTGGATCGGCCTGTCGTCGGGACTGGCGGTGGTTGCGGCACTCCTGCTGGTGCGCTGGCTGCGGCGTGACAGGATCGCGCCGCCGCTGGTATTCGGGCGTTGAATTGCTGGTCGCCCGCTCAGCGGGCCGCCGCCCGCTGCTCGAGCGAACGTGCGTATTGCGTCAGCGGAAAGCACATGACGAAGAAGATCAGCGCTACCAGCCCATAGACTTTGAACGGTTCGAAGGTCGCATTGTTGATCGCGTTGGATGTCCTCACCAGCTCCTCGAAACCGATGATCGAGGTCAGCGCGGTCGACTTGATCAGCTGTACCAGGAAGCCGACGGTCGGTGCGCGGGTGATCGAAAACGCCTGCGGCAGGATGATCAGCCGGAGTTCATGCAGATAGTGCAGGCCGAGGCTGGCGCCGGCGTCCCACTGGCCGCGCGGCAGCGCATCGACGCCGCCGCGCCAGATCTCGGCGAGATAGGCGCTGGCGAAGAAGGTCAGGCCAAGCACCGCCGCGGTCCACGGCTCGATGCGCAGGCCCAGCATCGGCAAGCCGAAGAACATCAGGAAGAGCTGCATCAGCAGCGGCGTGCCCTGGAAAAGCGCGATGTAGCCGGAGGCAAACCGGCGCGCCCATTTATTCTTGGCGATCCGGAAGAACAGCACGATCATGCCGACCACGGCCCCGCCGACAAACGCGGCCAGCGACAAGAGCACCGTCCAGCGCGCCGCCAGCAGCAGGTTGCGCAGAATGTCCCAGAAGGTGAATTCGATCATGACACGCCGGCTCCGAGAAGCCGGCGGCCGCCGCCGACCAGCAGCCGGCGCAGCCCAATCGACAGGGCGAGGTAGACCATCGTCACCACGAAATAGGTCTCGAAAGCCCGGAACGTGCGCGCCTGCAGCATGTCGGCTTCATAGGTCAGCTCGCGAACGGCGATCTGCGATACCACGGCGGATTCCAGCATCATGATGACGATCTGGCTGGTCAGCGCCGGATAGATCACCTTGAGCGCCTGCGGCAGCACGATCTTGATGAAGACCTGGCGCGGCCTGAGCCCAAGCGCCAGTGCCGCTTCCGTCTGCCCGGGCGGCACCGCGTCGAGCCCGGCGCCAACGATCTCGATCGTGTAGGCGGCCATGTTGAGCGTCATCGCCAACATGGCTGCCAGCACCGGATCGAGCCTGACGCCGATGCTGGGCAGCCCGAAGAAGATGAAGAACAGCTGCACCAGGAACGGCGTGTTGCGGATCATCTCGACATAGACGCCGATCGCCCGCTTGAGCAGCAGCGGACCGTTCCGCCGCCCTGCCGCGCCGAGGATGCTGAGCAACGTTCCCGCCAGCGTGGTCACGGCGATCAGCAGGATCGTCGTGGCCGCGCCGCGCGCGATCGCCCCTGTTGCCCCGGCAAGCCAGCCGAAGTCGAGGCTATAGGTCACTGGCCGTCAATCCTTGAGATTGGCGGGATCGAGCGGTGTCTTCAGCCAGGCCCTCGAGCTTTCGTCCAGTTTGCCGTCGGCCAGCATCTTGGCGACCGCATCGTTGACCGCTTGCTTGAGGCGGTCTTCCTTCTTGTTGAGGCCGATATGCGAGGGCGAGGTGAGAAGCTGGAATTTCTGCTCCGGCTTCAGTTCCTCCTGCCGGGCGAGCACCTGGGCGCCGACATCGTTGCCGACCACCATCAGTTGGGTCTGGCCCGAGATGAACGCCTGGATGACGGAATTATAGTTGTCGAAACGGCGGATGTCGGCCGAGGCGGGTGCCGCCTCGGTCAGCGAGGTGTCCTCCAGCGTGCCGCGATTGACGGCGATCGACTTGTCGGCAAGGTCTTCCTTGCCTTTGACCGAGAGTGCTGCCGGGCCGATGACGGCGATGTAGTAGGGTGCGTAGGCGGCGGCGAAATCGATTACCTGCTCTCGCTCCTTGGAGTAGCCGACGCTCATCAGCAGGTCGACGCGCTTGTCGGTCAGGTACGGAATGCGGTTCTGGCCGGTCACGCTGACCAGATTGAGCTTGACCTTGAGCTGGTCGGCGATGGATTGCGCCACGTCGATGTCGTAGCCCTTGATGCTCATGTCGGCGCTGGCCGAGGAGAAGGGCGGGAAGTCGGAAAAGATGCCGACATTGATGGCGCCGGCCTTAGCGATGTCGTCGATCGCGTCGGCATTGACGGCCTGCGTGGTGAAAGCAAAACCGGTCGCGCCGAGCATCAGCACGGCGGCGATGGACGATTTGAGTTTCATGTGAAGTGTCATTGTCATTCCCCTGCTGGAAGCTTGTTTGTTTGAGTGCAACCGCCGGCTCCAGCGCGGCGGTCGCCTTTGGATTCTCTGGTGGACCATGATCTTCTCCGAAAACCGGTTCCCACTTTCGGGATCATGGTCGAGCGTGTCAGCCCGCCTTGCCGGTGATTGCCGGGCTGAAGACCATCAGGCTGAGGATCTCGAACAGCACCTGCGCGCCGGCGTGCGCCGTGTTGGTGGTCGCGTCGTACTGCGGTGCCACCTCGACCACGTCGCCGCCGACGATGTTGAGTCCCTTCAGGCCGCGCAGCAGCTCGAGCACTTCGCGCGTCGTCAGCCCGCCGACTTCCGGTGTGCCGGTGCCCGGCGCGAAGGCCGGATCGATGCTGTCAATGTCGAAGGAGACATAGGTCGGGCCGTCGCCGACTATCCTGCGCGCCTTCTCGATAATGGCGGGAATGCCGAGGCCGGTCACCTCTTCGGCATGCACGACGGTCATGCCGGACTCATAGGTGAACTCCCACAGATATTCGGCCGAGCCGCGAATGCCGATCTGGATGGTGCGGCTCGGGTCGAGCACGCCGTCCAGCACCGCGTTGCGGAACGGCCCGCCATGGTGGAACTTGGTCATGTCGAACAGGCCGCTGGTATCGCAATGAGCGTCGATATGGATCATGCCCACCGGCGCCTTCTTGCCGACAGCCTTCAGGATCGGGTGGCTGATCGAATGGTCGCCGCCGACAGACAAGGGCAGGACGCCGGCGTCGACGATCTGGTTGGTGCGGCGTTCGATGTCGTCATGGCTGGTCTCCAGCCGGTAGCGGCTCTGGAACGGCACGTCGCCGATGTCGGCGACCTTCAGCTCATGCGTCGGTGCGCATTCCAGCACATGATTGTAGGGGCCGATGCGCTCGATGGCGCGCAACGCCCTTGGCCCGAAACGGGCGCCCGGCCGGTTGGTGACGCCCAGATCCATCGGCACACCGATCATCGCCACCTGCAGATCGCCGAAATCCGGATTGTCGGCGGCGATTTCACGATAGGGCGCCGCGAGGAAGGTCGGGATGCCGGAATAGGGCGCCAGTCGCGTGCCGGTCTTGGAGAAGATCTTGTCGGCGACACGCTGGAATTTCGGGTCGAACATTTCGCCGCCGTGGCTCTCGCCGTATTTGCGGCGCAACGCTTCGAGCTTGCCGCGGTCGTAACCCATGTCGGTCCTCCATGGCTGGTGCGGCGCGCGGGCGGCGGCCTCGATAGCCGCAGCCGCCGGCTGCCTGCAGATTTCACGTCTTGATGCAATGCCTGGGCAAAGTGTCCCGTAGCTGCATTGAAAAATCAATTGATATTGTTAGGGTGTTATCTGTGAGAAAATCTCACAGAGCCTAGGGTCCAAATGGCCAAGCGTTTGCCACCGCTCAACCCGCTGCGCGCCTTTGAGGCGACGGCGCGCCACGCCTCGCTGAGCAAGGCGGCGGCTGAGCTCAACGTCACCCACGGCGCCATCAGCCATCAGATCAAGGCGCTCGAGCAATCGTTGGGTGTCAAGCTGTTCGAGCGTGCCGGTCAGCGGGTGAAGCTGACGCCGCACGGCGCCGAGTTGCTGCCGGCGGTGTCGACCGCCTTCGACGGCATTGCCGCCGCCACGCAGCGCATGACGAGACCGGCCAGCACCGGCGTTCTCTCTGTATCCTGCGTGCCGGCGCTACTGTTGCTGTGGATGATCCCGCGGCTGGGCAGCTTCACCTCGCAATATCCGGATATCAGGCTGACGCTGATCCCATCCAATGATGCCAAGGACGTCCGCGCACCGCACATCGATGTCTGCGTGCACTATGGTGACGGCAGCTGGACCGACTGCTGGATGCGCAAATGGTCGGGCCTCGAACTGTTCCCGGTGGTCAGCCCGACGCTGATCAACAACCGCCCGATCCGCACCGTCCGCGACCTCGCCGATCACGTCTTCCTGCATGGCGACGACGGCCGCGAATGGCATACCTGGCTGGCCGCCGCCGACGCGCTGGACCTCGAGCGCGGCCGTCGCCATCATCTCGGCGATGCGCGGATGGCGACCGAGGCCGCGGTTCACGGCCATGGCGTGGCGCTCGGCGATACGGTGACGGCAAGCGGACTGCTCGCCAGGGGCCTGCTTGTCGCCCCGTTCAGTCTTTCCGTGCCGGCCGTCGACGATTTCTACGTCGTCTGCCGCAACGAGATGCGGTCGGCGCCGATCGTGCAATTGTTCATCGACTGGCTGTTTGCCGAGAAAGAACAGGCCGACCGCCGCGCTGACGCACCGGTGGCAGGCCGCATCGGCATTCGCCGCAAGCGTCCGGCGCTCAAGGTGGTCGGCGCCAAGACCGCATCCTGAGGCCGAAACTGCCGTAGGCGCCGCTTGCAGCAGGGGCTTCTTTTTGTCGGGCCAGTCCGCAAAGCGGGAGGCGCGTTCAAAAATTCGATGCTAAGAGGCATTTGGAGCAATTTCAGGAAAAGTGCGCAGCGGTTTTCCGTCCGGAATTGCGCTAGACAAAAGCTAGAGCGAGCAACGAAGGCGCATTAAGCGATGGCAAAGACCGATATAGCGCGGCGCGTCTACAATCACACCTGGAAGCTCGACCCGATCGTCCGCAGCTTGCTCGACACCGATTTCTACAAGCTTCTGATGCTGCAGATGATCTGGGGCATGTATCCCAAGGTCGACGCCACCTTCTCGCTGATCAACCGCACCACCTCGGTCCGCCTTGCCGAGGAGATCGATGAGACGGAGCTGCGCGAGCAGCTCGACCATGCCCGCACCTTGCGCTTCTCTAAGAAAGAGATGATCTGGCTCGGCGGCAACACCTTCTATGGCCGCAAGCAGATATTCGAACCGGAATTCCTCGCCTGGCTGGAAAATTTCCGGCTGCCCGAATACGAGCTTTCCAAGCGCGACGGCCAATACGAACTCGCCTTCAGCGGTCCGTGGATGTACACGACGCTGTGGGAGATCCCCGCGCTGGCAATTATCAATGAACTTCGATCTCGCGCGGCCATGCGGGCGTTCGGGCCGTTCGCGCTCGACGTGCTCTATGCCCGCGCCAAGGCCAAGATGTGGGCCAAGACCGAGCGGCTGAAGGCGCTGCCCGGCATCCGCATCTCGGATTTCGGCACCCGCCGCCGTCATTCTTTCCTGTGGCAGCGCTGGTGCGTCGAAGCGTTGAAGGAGGGCATCGGCGAGGCCTTCACTGGCACCTCCAACGTGCTGCTCGCCATGGACAACGATCTCGAGGCGCTCGGCACCAACGCGCATGAGCTGCCGATGGTGTTCGCCGCGCTCACCAATTCGGAAAAGGAATTGAAACGGTCGCCCTACAACGTGCTGCAGGACTGGCAGCGCTACTACGGCGGCAACCTGCTGATCGTACTGCCGGACACCTTCGGCACCGCGGCGTTCCTGCGCGATGCACCGGACTGGGTCGCCGACTGGACCGGCTTCCGCCCCGACAGCGCGCCGCCGATCGAAGGCGGCGAGAAAATCATTTCCTGGTGGCGCGAAAAGGGCAAGGACCCCAAGCAGAAGCTGCTCATCTTCTCGGATGGGCTGGAGGTCGAGACCATCGAGGAAACCTATCGCCATTTCCGCGGCAAGGTGCGCATGTCCTTCGGCTGGGGCACCAACCTGACCAACGATTTCGAGGGCTGCGCGCCGACCGAGACCAACCGGCTAGACGCCATCTCGCTGGTCTGCAAGGTCACCGAAGCCAACGGCAGGCCGGCGGTCAAGCTTTCCGACAATCCGGCCAAGTCGACAGGCGACGAGAAAGAGATCGAGCGCTATTTGCGCATCTTCGGCCAGAAGGACCGCGTGGAGCAGTTGGTGAAGGTGTGAAGTAGGGGAACTCTTGCGTAGTATGAGTTCCTTCGCGCCCCCCTCTGTCCTGCCGGACATCTTCCCCGCGAGGGGGGAGATTGCGCCCTCATTGCTGCTTTCGCCAATTGCTGAAGTTGCGGAAGGAGAGCCGACGGCGGAACCGCCGATCTCCCCGCTTGAGATGTCCGGCAGGACAGAGGGGGGCGCTGTAGAGCGCTGCATTTCGGCAATCAGGCCCTTTCCCGGCCTCGTCGCTTCCTTGGCATTCCCATCCACGCCCGCCTTCGCCCACGCCTCCGACCGCGGCCATGTCCTGCTGCTTCCCACCGGCTACTACGTCGTCGGTGGCGCGCTCGCGGTTGCCGCCAGCTTCCTTGTCCTGGCTCTACTGCCGCCGGACTCCCTCGACCGCTTCTGGCGCAAACGCCTGCCGCTTTTTACCTTCGGCGACGGCGCGCGGACTGCCGTCAGCCTGGTATCCTTTGTCGGCTTTGCAATTCTGATTGCCGCCGGCCTGTTCGGCAGCCGCGATCCGCTTTCCAATCCGCTGCCGCTGACCGTGTGGACGCTGCTCTGGGTTGGCCTGGCTCTGTTGCAGGGGCTCGCCGGCGATCTCTGGTCGTGGCTCAACCCCTGGTACGGGCCATGCCGCGTCGCCTCGCGCCTGTCCGGCAGAACGCAGCCGAATCTGCTCCCCCAACGGCTCGGCTATTGGCCGGCTTTCCTGCTGTTCTTCGCCTTCGCCTGGTTCGAGCTGATCGACCCTGCGCCAGACGATCCGGCGCGGCTGGCCTGGGCCGCCGGCGCCTATTGGCTGCTGACCTTTGCCGCTATGCAGGTCGTCGGATACCGCGACTGGAGCCTGCGCGGTGAGTTCCTGACGGTGTTCTTTTCCATGGTAGCGCACTTCGCCATCATCGAGCGCAACGAAGACGGCCGGCTCAAACTCTGCTGGCCGGGTGCCAAGCTGCTCGGTGGCGCGCCGCTACCGCTCAGCGGCGTCGCTTTCCTGCTGCTTGCGCTGTCGTCTGTGTCCTTCGACGGCCTGTCGAAAACCTTCTTCTGGCTAGGCTGGTTCGGCATCAATCCGCTGGAGTTTCCTGGACGCACCGCTTTGATCGGCATCGGCAGTTTCGGTCTTGTGCTGAGCTTTGCCGTGCTTGCGGCCGTGTTCGCGCTAGCCGTCTTTCTTGGCCAGCACCTTGCCGGCAGCAACCATTCGCTCGGTCACGCCGCCGGGCTTTTGGCCTGGTCGATCGTACCGATCGCGCTCGCCTACCACTTCGCGCATTATCTGACGGCGCTGCTGGTCGACGGCCAATATGCAATTGCCGCTCTCTCCGACCCGTTTGCGTTTGGCTGGAACCTGTTCGGTACCGCAGACATGTCAATTGAAGCCGGCGTTGTCGCCGGCGCCGGCTCGGCGTGGTGGCTGTGGAACCTCCAGGCCGGCGTCATCATTGGCGGCCACATGCTTGCTGTGCTTGTCGCCCATGGCTTGGCCTGGCGGCTGCACGCCATTCCGGCTCGCGCCGCGCTCAGCCAGTTCCCGCTCACCGTGCTGATGATCGCCTACACCGTCCTCGGCCTATGGCTGCTTGCGACGCCGAGCGCCGGATGAACGAGGTGTGCGATGGCCGTCAATCGAACCTTGGGGAAAGCTCGCTTGCCACGTCAGAGCTTTGGTGATTTAGTTTGTACACATGCAATTTTCGCCCCTCTTAACAAGAGTGGCCTGCCTGCTACAGCCATTGGTCAAAGCTCAAAAACAAGGGGAACTGCCGTGACTGACAAGAATGGGTTTTTCGATCTCTCCAGATCCGCTCTCACCCGCCGCACGGCGCTGAAGGGCCTTGCCGCCGGCGCCGGTCTTGCCGTCGCGCCGGGTTTCGTGCGTTACAGCCAGGCGCAGAGCTCGGCGCCGATCAAGATCGGCTTCCAGTCGCACCGCACCGGCATCGGCGCCGCCTATGGCCGCTGGTACGAGAAGACCACAGCGGCTGCCGTCAAGGCGATCAACGATGCCGGCGGCATCAACGGCCGACCCGTCGAGGTGATCATCGAGGATGACGGCACCGATCCCGGCCGGGGCGCCGAAGTCGTCGGCAAGTTCGCCTCTCAGCACAAGACCGATATCGTCTACGGCACGCTGTTTTCGCATGTCGTCATCGGCTCGGCGCCGGCCGCCGGCGAGGCCAAGATGCCCTATTTCGTTGTCAGCGAAGGCCACCACGTCGCCTCGACCAAATTGAACCGCTACGTCTTCCAGCCCGGCATCACCGATGTGAAGAGCCAGATCCAGTCGATGGCGCCGTGGATTGCCGCCAATGCCGGCAAGAAGGTGACGCAGATATTCCCCGATTTCGCCTTCGGCTACGACCATCGCGACTACTTGCCGCCGGCGCTGAAGGCGCAAGGCGCCGAGGTTATCGCCCAGATCGCGATACCGCCGACGGAATCCTCTTTCACCAAATATCTTCCGCAGATCCCCGCGGAGACCGAGGTGATCTACCACGTCATGGTCGGCCCGGCGGTGCTCACCTTCGTCAAGGAGCTCGGCGAGTTCTACGGCTCCAATCGGCCGCAATTGTTCGGCTTCATCGATTCGCTCGAAGCTACCGACATCAACAGCCCCGGCCTCGAATTCCTCGACGGCAGCCATTTCTGGGAAGGCTCGCCGCGCTACGCGCAGCCCGACGATTCCCCTGCACAGAAGGCCTACCGCGCCGCCGTCGGCATCGACGACAATGGTGCCGCCGTCGGCGATCCCAAGGACGTCTCCACCGCCGCGCACATGTTCGGCTGCTGGGAAACGCTCTACGTCGTCAAGAAGGCGATGGAGGATGCCGGCTATAAGGGCCCGGAAGACCGCGCCAAGCTGGTCGAGGCGACCGAGGCGTTGACCGAGTTCGCCGAGGGGCCGGAGCACCCGCAGGGGCCGAAAACCTTCAACGGCAAGATCCACCAGTGCTTTGGCATCCAGAACATCTCCAAGGTTGAAGGCGGCCGGCTGAATGTCGTCCACAAGACCAAGATCGAGGACGGCCTCTACGAGCCTGAGGGGGATTACACGACGCAGACGCTGTGAGCTTGGCTGCTGCAGCAAGCGTGAGCGCCAAGATACCCCCCTCTGGCCAGAGGGGGGTGCTTCGCGCATCCGCCGGTGCTTAGGCGATGCACTTCGGACCTCACCTGCTCCTCGCCGCCCTCGAAGGCCTCGTCACCTCTGCAGTGCTGGCGCTGACGGCGCTTGGGCTGTCGCTGGTGTTCGGCGTCATGCGCGTCGTCAATGTCGCGCATGGCGAGTTCTTCATGCTGGGCGCGGTGCTTGCCTGGGCGATCTCAACGGCGATATCCGGCCATCCGGCGCTCGGCTTCCTGGCCGCCCTGGTGCTGGCGCCGCTGATCGTCGGCCTGATCGCGCTGCTCGCCGAACGGCTGGTGCTGCGCCGGCTCAACTACAATCCGGAAGCCACCATCGTCGCCACCATCGGCATGCTCTACATCATCCAGCAATTGGCGCTGACCTTCTACGGCCCGGAGGCGCGGCCGGTGGAGCCGCCGTTCAGCTACCGCATCCTCCTGCCGTGGTTCGGCTATTCCGGCTACAAGCTGTCGATCATCGCCGCGTCGGCGCTGTTGCTGGTCGCGACCTGGCTGGTGCTGACGCGCACGAAAATCGGCCTCGTCATGCGCGCCACGCAATATGACAGCGAGACGGCGCAGGCCTTCGGCATCCCGGTGACCAGAGTCTATGCCGGTGTTTTCGCGCTCGGCGCCATGCTGGCTGCTGTCGCCGCGGTGCTGATCGTGCCGATCAGCCAGGCCCACTATCTGATGGGACAGGACCCGCTGTTGCTGTCGTTCATCGTCGTCATCATCGGCGGCCTCGGCTCGCTGCGCGGCACGGTCGTCGCCGCGGTGCTGATCGGCCTTTCCGACGGCATCATCTCGGTGTTCTTCTCACCGACGCTGGCCAAGATCATCGCCACCTTGCTCGTCGCCATGGTGCTGGTGTTCCGGCCGCAGGGCCTGTTCGGGACGACATCGCGATGAAGGATGCTTCGCCGGCAAAGCCATATGCGCTGCACCTCGGCGTCATCGCCCTGCTTTTCGGGCTTAGCTTCGTCCTGCCGGAATACCATCACGGCCTGCTCGCCCGCATCATGGTGCTGGCGGTCTTCGCCATGGGCTACAATCTGCTGTTCGGCTATGTCGGGCTGCTCAGCCTCGGCCATGCCATGTTCTTTTCAGCCGGGCTCTATGGCGCCGGCCTTGCCGTCATCCATCTCGGCTGGAGCGTGCCGGCCGCCTTCGCAGCCGGGCTTGCCTACGGCGCGCTTCTCGCGCTGGTGATCGGGCTGCTGGCGCTGCGCACCTCCGGCGTCGCCTTCATGATCGTCACCATGATGTTCGCTCAGGTATTCTATCTCGTCATTCTTTATTTCGCTGCCTGGACCGGTGGCGACCAGGGCATGGTCGTGCCGCAGCCGATGCGTGTCCTTGTCCTGGGCAGCACGTCGCTCGACCTCACCAACCCGACCGTGCGCTATATGACCGCGCTGGCACTGTTCTCGATCGTGCTGCTCATAAGCCTGGCGATAGTCCGCTCCGGCTACGGTCGCGTGCTGGTCGCCATCCGCGAGAACGAGGAGCGGACCAAGATGCTCGGCTACGACACGTTCTCCAGCAAGCTTGCCGCCGTCGTCATCTCCGGCAGCATCTGCGCGGCCTCCGGCGCGGCCTATGCGCTGCTGTTCGGCTATGTCGGCTCGAGCTTCGCTTCGGTGCAATATTCCATCCTGCCGCTGCTCTGGGTGCTGCTGGGCGGCGCCGCCACCACGCTCGGTCCGCTGATCGGCACGCTGTTCATGTATTATGTCATCGACGTCGCCAGCGGCTACACCTCGGCCTATCTGCTGATCGTCGGCATAGCGCTCATCCTGCTGGTGCTGTTCTTCCCGAGAGGCATTCTCGGCAGCATCCGCCAGCGCTGGCTCGGGTGGTTGCCATGATGCCGCTGCTCACCACCAAAGGCCTGTCGCGCAGTTTCGGCGGCTTGCGTGCCGTCGACGGCGTCGACTTCGCGCTGATACCGGGCGAGATTCGCGCCATCATCGGCCCCAACGGTGCCGGCAAGACCACCTTCGTCAGCCTGGTCAGCGGCCGCATCCAGCCCTCGTCGGGCATGATCGTCTTCGACGGCGCGGACATCACCAGCCTGCCTGCCTACGCCCGGGTTCGCCTCGGCATCGCCTATACGTTCCAGATCACCAGCGTCTTTGCCAATCTCAGCGCCTACGACAATGTTGCCCTGCCGGTGCAGCGCACGCTGACCGACGGCCGCTCGAAGGGCGCGGTTCACACCGGCGTCATGGCGGCGCTCGAGCGCACCGGCCTTGCCGACCGGGCGCAAATGCCTGCCGGGCAATTGTCCTACGGTCACCAGCGGTTGCTGGAAGTGGCAATGGGACTGGCACTGAAGCCGCGGCTGCTGATCCTCGACGAACCGACGCAAGGGCTTGCCGACAGCGAGATCGACAATTTCATCGAGCTGGTGCGCGCGATCGCCGATAGCGCCACCGTGCTTTTGATCGAGCACAACATGCCGGTGGTCATGCGGCTCGCCGACCGCATCACCGTCTTCAACGCCGGCAGGATTTTGGCTGAAGGCACGCCCGAGCAGATCCGCGCCAATGCCGCGGTGCAGGACGCCTATCTGGGGACGACCCATGGCTGAGGCCCAGTCCAAGGCACTGACGATCTCCGGGGTCGACTGCTTCTATGGCGAGGTCCAGGTGCTCTATGGCCTCGATCTTGTCTTGAACGAGGGCGAAGTGCTCTGCCTGTTCGGCCGCAACGGCGCCGGCAAGACGACGACGCTGAAGGCAATCATGGGTCTGGTGCCGGTAAGCTCCGGGTCGATTCGGCTCGAAGGGCGGGAATTGAGCGGCTTGCCGGCGCACGAGGTGCCCAAGGCCGGCGTCGCCTACGTGCCGCAGGGCCGGCGGCTGTTCGCCGAGATGACGGTGGCGGAAAACATCGAGATCGGCCTGATGGCCCGCAACAAGGGCAAGGCGACGCGCGAGAACGTGCTCGATCTCTTCCCGCTGTTGCGCCAGCGCCTCAGGCAGCGTTCGGGCACGCTG
The DNA here is from genome assembly GCF_040320195.1 of Mesorhizobium sp. M0768. Taxonomy (NCBI): domain Bacteria; kingdom Pseudomonadati; phylum Pseudomonadota; class Alphaproteobacteria; order Hyphomicrobiales; family Phyllobacteriaceae; genus Mesorhizobium; species Mesorhizobium sp. M0768. The sequence continues at coordinate 120,774 of NZ_JAMYPD010000007.1, forward strand.
TCCGGCGGCGAGCAGCAGATGCTGGCCATGGCCCGCGCCCTGTGTCTGGAACCGCAGGTGCTCCTGCTCGACGAACCGACCGAAGGGCTGATGCCGTCGATGATCGCCAAGATCCGCGAAACCGTGTCGAAGCTGCGTGCGCTTGGCGTGTCGACAATTCTTGTCGAGCAGCGCGTCGATGCCGTGCTGTCGGTCGCAGACCGCGTTTGTTTCATCGAAAACGGCCGCAACCGCGAGACGGTCGATGTCGAGGAACTGCGTTCCGATCCCTCCGCGGTCCGTCGCTATGTCGGCGTAGGATGATCAGGCAAAGAACAGCAAGCCGGCAAGCAGGAATGTCGGGATCAGCACCGCGCCCGACCATGCCATATAGCCAAAGAAGCTCGGCATCTTGATGCCGCGATGCCTGGCAATGGCATAGACCATGAAATTCGGCGCATTGCCGACATAGGTGTTGGCGCCCATGAACACCGCGCCTGCCGAGATCGCCGCCAGCGTCGAGGCGAGCTCGGTCATCAGATGCTGCGCATCGCCGCCAGCCAGCTCGAAGAACACCAGATAGGTCGGCGCATTGTCGAGGAAGGACGACAGCGCTCCGGTCAGCCAGAAATAGGCAAGGTTGTCCGGCGCGCCGGTCGGCGAACTGACCAGCAGTACCAACGGCGCCAGCGCGCCATCGAGCCCGGCCCGCAATATGGCGACGACCGGCACGATGCAGATGAAGATGCTGGCGAACAGCTTCGCCACCTCGGCAATAGGCCCCCAGTTGAAGGCGTTTGCGCCGCGAAACTCCTTCGGCGAGACGACAAGCGAAGTGAAGGCCAGTATCAGGATGGCGGCGTCCCGCACCAGATTCTGCAGCTCGAGGCTGACACCCTGAAATGAGAAACTCACTGCCGGCTTCCAGGCAGCGGAAATCAGGATCGCGGCGATTACGCCGGCCAGCAGCGGGATGTTGGCCAGGCCGCGAATGCGCACCTTGCTGTCGGGCGTCGGATCCTTGATCTTCGGCGCGCCTTCCTCCCGGCGATGCATGATGATGTCGATCGCCAGGAAAACAGCCAGCACCACGCCGGCGACGAACAGCGTCTCGGGCAGCAGGTGAACTGTCGTCCAGAAGAAATCGACGCCGCGCAGAAAGCCGACGAACAGCGGCGGATCGCCCAGCGGCGTTAGCGACCCGCCGATGTTGGACACCAGGAAGATGAAAAAGATGACGACATGGGCGTTGAAGCGCCGGTTGTCGTTGGCGCGGATGAGCGGCCGGATCAGGATCATCGAGGCGCCGGTTGTGCCAATGATCGAGGCAAGCAGCGCCCCTCCCAGCAACAGCCCGGCATTGACCAGCGGCGTGCCGTGTATGTTGCCGGCAACGAAGATACCGCCCGAAATGGTGAACAGCGCAAACAGCAGGATGATGAACGACATGTATTCGGTGAGCAGCGCATGCAGCACCGCCTGCGTGGCGGACGGGATGCCGAAGGCGATGGCCAGCGGCCCGATCACCAACGCTGCCCAGAAGGCAGCGATCTTGCCGTAATGGTGCTCCCAGGCATGATGGAACAGCAGCGGGCCGGTCGCGATGCAAAGCAATAGCCCGGCAAACGGCAGCACCCACCAAAGCGACATGGCGGCGCCAGGCAATTCGTGCGCTTCGGCCGCGAGAACCGCTCTTGGAGAAGAGATTGCTGCAATAAGTGCAGCACTTGCCGTCAACGCCGCAAACCGCATGAAGCCCTCAAAAGTCTGTCAGGTTCGGCTGGATGACGTTCAAATCAGTGTCACGCCGGCGTCGCGCATCCGGCCCAGCATCCTCTCCACGGAGCCGTTGAGATCGATGCCGCGGCAGGCGTCGAGCCGCACGGACGTCTCAAAACCGAGCTTGACCGCGTCGAGCGCCGAAAAGGCGACGCAGAAATCCGTCGCCAGGCCGACCAGGGTCAGCGTCTCGATGTTCCGATCCCGGAGATAGCCGGCAAGGCCGGTCGGCGTCGTCCGGTCGTTCTCGAAGAATGCGGAATAGCTGTCGATCGCAGGACGGAACCCCTTGCGGATCACCAGCTCGGCCTTGCTCCAGGCGAGGCCCGAATGGAAATCCGATCCCAGACTGCCCTGGATGCAGTGATCCGGCCACAGCGTCTGGTGGCCATAAGGCACGTCGATCGTTTCGAACGGTTGCTTGCCGGGGTGGCTGGAGGCAAAGCTCGAATGGCCGGCAGGGTGCCAATCCTGCGTCAGCAGGACGTGCTCGGTCCGCCGGATTAGGTCATTGACCAACGGCACGATTTCGTCGCCACCGGCCACTTCAAGGGCGCCACCCGGGCAGAAATCGTTCTGCAGGTCGATAACGACAAGCGCTTCGTCGGCCATGGAGCCTCCTTATTTTCTTGGTCTTGAGCTTAGGCTCCAATGAAAACGCGACCGGACGCAGAAACTTGACCAGATGGCCGGCTGCGTCAACCTCTCATGGCATAACAAATGCGTTCCGGGTGCACCGGGGCCAACAGCCGTGCAAACTCTGGCTTTGACAATTCCTGCCGGCTTGATATCATTTGCATACGAATGAATTTCGTGCCTTGAATGCTCGGGAAAATCTTTCGGCAGGATCCCCTCTCGGGAAGCCCATTCTGGGAAGGCAAAGCGTGATCCGTTACGCAAAACCCACCACGGTCGACGACGCCCTCGCTTTGCTGGGCGAAGGGCAATGGCGCATCCTCGCCGGCGGCACCGACTTCTATCCGGCACAGGGCAGCAAGCCTTTCCGCGACAATGTCCTCGATATCAATGGCCTGGTGGCATTGCGCGGCATTGCCGAAGCCGAAAACCATTGGCTCGTCGGCGCGCGCACCACCTGGACCGATCTCGTCCGCCATCCTCTGCCGGCGGCTTTCGACGCGCTGAAGCAGGCGGCGCGGGAAGTCGGCTCGGTGCAGATCCAGAACGTTGCCTCGATTGCCGGCAATCTCTGCAACGCCTCGCCGGCCGCCGACGGCGTGCCGGCGCTGCTGGTGCTCGATGCCGAAGTCGAACTGCGTTCCGCTGTGGCGACCCGGCATCTGCCCCTTGCAGAATTCATCCTCGGCAACCGTCGCACCGCACTGCAGCCCGGCGAAATGGTCACGGCAATCCGCATTCCCAAACCCGCGACCGCCGGCAGCTCCGCCTTCGTGAAACTCGGCGCGCGGCGTTATCTCGTCATCTCCATCGCCATGGCCGCCGCACGCCTGGCCGTCGAAGATGGTATGGTCAGGAACGCGGCCGTCGCCGTCGGTTCCTGCTCGGTTGTCGCCAGGCGCCTGGCGGGTGTCGAGGCGGCGCTACGCGGCCGGCCCGTCGGCCACGCGCTGGCCACTGCGATCCAATCCGCACCGATGGACGAGCTGTCGCCGATCGGCGACGTGCGCGGCAGCGCCGAATATCGACTGGACGCTGCGCGCGAGATCGTCGCCCGCGCCGTGCTTGGTGCGATGGGCGCTGTTCCCGACGAAAGGGCGGCGGCCTGATGGGCATGGAGCGCGCCGACATCGCCTTCGAAGTCAACGGCGCCGCCGTCAGCGTTTGTGTGCCGCCGGTGCGGCGGCTGTCCGCGGTGCTGCGCGACGAGTTGCGGCTGACCGGCACCAAGATCGGCTGTGATGCCGGCGATTGCGGCGCCTGCACGGTGCTGGTCGACGGCGAGCCGGTCTGCGCCTGCCTGATGCCCGCGGCTTCCGCCTCCGGCACCGTGGTGACGACCGTCGAAGGCCTCGCCAATGGCCGGTTGTCGGCGCTGCAGGCTTCGTTCCTCAGCCATGGCGCAGCGCAATGCGGCGCCTGCACGCCCGGCCTGCTGGTCGCGGCAACGGCACTCCTGGACAGGACGCCTTGCCCGAGCGAGGCCGAAACGCAGGATGCACTGGGCGGCGTGCTCTGCCGCTGTACCGGCTACCGCAAGATCGTCGCCGCGGTGATGGATGCTTGGCGCCACGCCGACGGCCCCGATCAGCGCATGCCATCCTCTGGCCATGCCGTCGGCTCCTCCCCGATCCGCCTCGATGGCCTGCCGAAAGTCACCGGCGGCGAAAAATTCGGCGGTGATTCATTCCCGGCCGACGCATTGTCGGTGCTGGTGGTCCGCTCGCCGCATTATCATGCCGCTTTCACTTTTGGCGATCTCGGCAGCTGGGTGAAATCCCGTCTTGGCATTGCCGGCGTCTTCACCGCCGCCGACATTCCGGGAAAGAATTGTTTCGGCGTCATCGCGCCCTTCGCCGACCAGCCGGCGCTGGCCGAAGGGGTTTCGCGCTTTCGCGGTGAGGCGGTGGCGCTGGTTGCCGGCGAACGCGAGGCTATCATCGATCTCGACCTTGCCGATTTTCCTGTCAGTTGGACCGAGTTGCCGCATTTTCTGGAAACTGGCGAAGCGCAGGCCGGCGGTGCGCAACTGGTCCATGAAAACCGGCCCTCGAACCTGCTCACCTCCGGCTTCGTCGAGCGTGGCGACCCGGAAGCCGCGCTTGCCGGTGCGGCTTTCGTCGTTTCCGGCGCCATCGACACCTCCTATGTCGAGCACGCCTATATCGAACCGGAAGCCGGCTATGCCTTCATGGACGGCGACACGCTGGTCGTCGTCGCCTGCACGCAGGCGCCCTATATGGACCGTGACGACACGGCAAAAGTGCTCGGCCTTGCCCCGGAAAAGGTGCGCATCGTGCCGACCGCCACCGGCGGCGGCTTCGGCTCCAAACTCGACGTCTCGCTGCAACCGCTCATCGGCCTCGTCGCCATGAAAACCGGGCGGCCGGCGGCGCTCGCCTACAGCCGCACCGAATCGATGATCTCGACCACCAAGCGCCATCCGGCTCTGATGAGAGCGAGCATCGGCGCCGATGCCGGCGGCCGCGTCACCGGCATGGTCTTCGCCGGCGATTTCAACACCGGCGCCTATGCCAGCTGGGGGCCGACGGTCGCCAACCGCGTGCCGGTGCACGCCTCCGGCCCCTATGCGACGCCGAACTATCGTGCCGAAGGCCGCGCCATCCACACCAACGGCCCGATTGCCGGCGCCTTTCGCGGTTTCGGCGTGCCGCAGGCGACGATCATGCAGGAGACCCTCTATGACGACCTGGCCGACAAGCTCGGCATGGATCGGCTCGACTTTCGCCTGAAGAACTGCCTTCGGAACGGATCCGAAACAGTCACCGGGCAGCGGCTCGAGTCGGGCGTCGGCATCGCCGACTGCCTCGAGGCCCTCCGTTCACATTGGCAGCGTGCCCTAACTGACGCCGACGCGTTCAACGCCCGTAGCAGCAGCGAAAGAAAACGCGGCGTCGGCGTCGCCTCTTGCTGGTACGGCTGCGGCAACACCTCGCTGCCCAATCCGTCGACCATCAAGGTCGGCATCTTGGCATCGGGCGAAGTCGTCCTGCATCAGGGTGCGGTCGATATCGGGCAAGGCTCGAACACTGTCATCGCGCAGATCTGCGCCGATGCGTTGGGTCTTCCGCTCGAAAAATTCATGCTGAAAGGCGCCGACACGGCGATCACCCCCGACGCCGGCAAGACCTCGGCCTCGCGCCAGACCTTCGTCACCGGCAAGGCCGCCGAAAAGGCCGGCCGCGCCTTGCGCGAGGAGATCTTGCGTTTCGCCAATGTCTCGGAAAAGGCGGCGATTGCGCTGGACGGCACAAGCCTGAGCATCAGGGAAGGCGAAGCGACCCGCCGCGTCGATCTTTCCTCGCTGAAGGCAGACCCCGAAGGCTTTGTCTTTCGCGCCGAGGAAAGCTACGACCCGCCGACGCTGCCGCTCGATGCCAAGGGCCAGGGCAAGCCTTATGCCGTCTATGGCTATGGCGCGCAGATCGCCGAACTGGAGGTCGACCTCAGGCTCGGCACCGTGAAGCTTATAAAAATCACCGCCGCTCACGATGTCGGCAAGGCCATCAACCCTTTACTGGCAGAGGGCCAGATCGAGGGTGGCATCGCCCAGGGCATCGGCATGGCGCTGATGGAGGAATTCATCCCCGGGCGCACCGAAAACCTGCACGACTATCTGATCCCGACGATCGGCGACGTGCCACCGATCGAGACCATCCTGATAGAAGTTCCGGATCCGGAAGGACCCTTCGGCGCCAAGGGTTTGGGCGAGCATGTGCTGATCCCGACGGCGCCGGCGATCCTCAACGCCATCCGCCACGCCACCGGTGTGCTGGTCACCAAAATTCCGGCGACGCCGACCCGCATCCGCGCCGCCATCCTCGACAAGGAGGCGCGCCGATGAGCGAGCTTGCCGAACGCTTCGAGACCCACGATCCCGGCGAGAAGCTGGTGGCCGAGAAGATCCGCTGCGATGCCTGTCCAGTCATGTGCTACATCGCCGATGGCCGCACCGGCGCCTGCGACCGCTACGGCAATGTTGGCGGCAGGATCGTGCGGATGGATCCACTGACCATCCTCGACCACGCGGCCGAGACCGGCGCCGCAATCGTACCCTTTGCCGAAGAAGGCGAGGCATGGGACGGCGAACTGGTCAACACCGGCCGCCGCTTCGTCACCGCCATCGGCGCCGGCACCACCTATCCCGATTACAAGCCGGCGCCCTTCATCGTCAGCCAGGAGGTCGAGGGCGTCGATCTGGTCACCGTCGTCACCGAGGGCATCTTCTCGTATTGCGGCGTCAAGGTGAAGATCGACACCGACCGTCATATCGGCCCCGAAACGGCTACGGTCCGTGCCCAAGGCGAGGCGATCGGCCATGTCACGACCGGCGAATACGGCTCGCAGATGCTGTCGCTGGGCGGCGTACATCATCTGACCGGCGGCTCGAAGGCTGAAGGGCGCGCCACCTGCGACGCCATGCTCGCCCTGTGCAACCGCAAACCGGTTGAACTCGTCATCGACGGCGGCGCCACCGTCATCGTCGAAGCCGGCAAGCCGCCGGTCATCGACGGCAAGCTCGAGCAGCGCATGCGCGTCGGCTGCGGTTCGGCTACCATAGGCATGTTCGCGACCCAATGGCGCGGCCTTGTCGACGAGGTGGTGGTGGTCGATGACCACATCACCGGCGTCGTCTCCGAGCATCAGGCCGGCAAGGTGCTTGGCTGGCAGGATACCGGCATCAAGATCATCGGCCGCCGTTCGACGCCGGGCCGTTATTTCAAGGTGTCGGAGCCCGGCCTCGGCTGGGGCGGCACCAGCATTTCCGACCCGCTGTCGATCCTTGGTGAATGGAACGCCAAAAAGGGTGCGCGCCCCGGCATGTCGCTGCTGATGGTCTCGACCACCGGTGAGCAATTCGCCTATTACGAGCTCGACGACGAATTGAAGCCGGTCCAGAAACCGTTCCCGGAGCGGCTGCGGAAGTCGGTCGAACTGATCGAGGACAATTGCGAGCCGGCGCTCTGCACCGTGCTTTTCGTCGGCGGCGCCGGCGGCTCGCTGCGCGCCGGCGTCACCGAGAACCCGGTCAATCTGACCCGCTCGGTGCAGGGCTTGACGACCTACGTGACGGTCGGCGGCGCGCCGGTCTATGTCTGGCCGGGCGGCGGCATCACGCTGATGGTCGACGTCACCCGCGTCCCGGAAGGCGCCTTCGGCTATGTGCCGACGCCGGCGCTGGTGGCGCCGATCGAGTTCACCATGCGCCGCGACGATTATGTCAGGCTTGGCGGCTACGAAGGCGAAATCCGCAGCGTCGACGATATCCTGGCCAAGGGCGGCGAATATCTCAATCCGCGCCGCGGCACGGCCGCACCCCGTGACAATCCCTGGCCGCCGCTGGCGCAGTTGCGTCGCGCGACCGCAAACGGGGCCGGGCGATGAACGGCCCGCAGGCGCATTGGCTCGAGGACGGCCGGAGGCTTCACCTCAATCATGGGCCGATCGATCTGATCGTCGAGGCATTCGGCGAGGCGAGTGAATGCAGCGCCGCATATCGCCAGGCAGTGGCGCGCTTCCAGACAATCCTGGTTGAACTGGTCGAAGAGTTGCCCGAACTGCGGCGCCCGGCCGCCTCGCGGCCACGTGCTTTCGCTGGCCCGACGGCGCGCCGCATGGAAGTGGCGGTCGTTCCGCTAGCGAAACAATTCATCACGCCGATGGCGGCCGTCGCCGGCTCGGTAGCCGACGAAGTGCTTGGCGCGCTGCTTGCCGGCCGCCGGCTCGAGCGCGCCTATGTCAATAATGGCGGCGACAGCGCGATCTATCTCGGCCACGGGCAGTCGATGATGCTTGCCATTGCCGGGACAGGTCATGGGTTGGCAGATCGTCTCACGATCCGCCCCGAAGACGGGATCCGCGGTGTCGCGACAAGCGGCTGGCGCGGCCGCTCCTTTTCGCTGGGCATCGCCGACGCGGTCACGGTGCTGGCGCGAACGGGTGCTGAAGCCGATGCCGCCGCGACCTTGATCGCCAACGCCGTCGACCTGCCCGGTCATCCGGCCGTTAGGCGCGTACGGGCGCGCGATCTCGCACCTGACAGCGATCTCGGCGACCGTTTGGTGACGCAGGGCGTGGGGCTGCTTTCCGCCGCTGAAATCGCTATTGCGCTGGAAGGCGGATTTGCCGTTGCCGAGGAGTTTCGGCGGCGCGGCCTGATTGCCGCCGCGGCACTTTTCCTCGGCGGTCAGGCGCGCATCGCAGGTCCGATGGCGCTCGCCAATAAAGTTTTAGAGAGGGAAATTGCTCATGCCTGAGTTTCCGATCCGCAAGATCGCCGTGCTGACCGAAGAGATTTTTCACGAAGGCGGGCCGGTGGCGAAGGTGCCGCGGCGCCGCGCGGCGGCCATGGCGGTGGTCAAGAACCCGTTCGCCGGCCATTACGTCGAGGAACTGCAGAGCGCCATGGAGGATTTGAAGCCGCTCGGGCTGCTGCTCTCCGACAGGCTTATTGCCGCATTGGGCGGCGACGTCAAACAGATCGACGGTTACGGCAAGGGCGCCATCGTCGGCATGGCGGGCGAGCTGGAGCATGGCGCGCTGTGGCATGTGCCGGGCGGCTATGCCATGCGCGAACGGCTCGGCGACGCCAAGGCGATCGTGCCCTCGGCGAAGAAGGTCGGCGGCTTCGGCGCGCGGCTCGATGTGCCGCTCGGCCACATCAACGCCGCCTATGTGCGCAGCCATTTCGATGCCATGGAAATCGGCATCAGCGATGGCCCCCGTCCCGACGAGATCCTGTTTTGCCTCGCCATGACCTGCGGCCCGCGCGTGCACGACCGCATGGGTGGGCTGGCGGCCAAGGACATTAAGGCATGGGATGGGCTGCGGTGAGCGCCGAGGACAATCTGCTCAAGCTGGTCGAGGCCGAGGAGCCTGACGAAAACGACTATCGCTTGCAGGAGCAGGTCGGCTACATCCTGCGCAAGGCGCATCAGCGCCATGTCTCGATCTTCGCCGCACACATCGCCGATCTGACGCCGCCGCAATTTGCCGCTTTGGCCAAATTGCGCGACGTCGGCGAGACCTCGCAGAACCAGCTTGGCAGCCTGATCGCCATGGATGCGGCGACCGTGAAGGGCGTCATCGACCGGCTGAAAGCGCGTGGCTTTGTCGAACTTAGCAAACACGAAGTCGACAAACGGCGCCTGCTGGTCAATCTGACCGCCGAGGGGCGCGACGCGATCGAGCGGCTGATTCCGCTTGCCCGTGAGATTACGCAGGAAACGCTGGCGCCGCTTTCCGCCAAGGAAGCGGCCATTTTCATGAGGCTGCTGGCCAAGCTGGCTTAATCTGCTGCCTGCCGGCGTTTGGTTGTTGTTCCTGCCGGGCGCTGAACGCCCGGCAGGAAAGCCTCGTCTCAGAGGCCGTTGTCCTTCAGGATCTGGGCGGCATTTTCCTTGGTGATCTTCTGCGTCGGCAGGGTGATGGTCTTTTCCACTTTCTCCCCGTTCAGGAACTTGATCGCCTGCCGCAGCCCTTCGGCGCCCGGCGTCACATAAGTGAACGTCGCCGTCAGCTCGCCATTGGCGACCAGCTGCACGCCTTCATTGGGCAGGCCGTCGATGCCGATGAACTTGATGTCCTTCTCACGTCCGACGTCCTTGGCGGCAAGATAGGCGCCATAGGCCATCGGATCATTGTGGCCGTAGACAAGATCGATTTTCTCGTTGTTGCGCAACGCCGTCGCCATGATGTTGTAGGCCTGGTCCTGCTTCCAGTCGCCCGACTGCTGGTCGAGCAGGTATTTTATGCCCGGCTCCTTGTCGGTGAATTCATGGAAGCCGTCATGGCGGTCGTGTGCCGGCTGGGTGCCCATGCCGCCCCAGATCTCGACGACGTTGCCGGCGGCCTTGCCCTTGCCGCCAAGCAGCTCGACGGCATATTCACCGGCAGCCCGGCCGATCAGCTTGTTGTCGCCGCCGACGAACTGCGTGTAGTCGTTGGTTTCGACGTTGCGGTCGAGCACGAAGACCGGGATCTTGGCATCGATCGCCTGCTGCACGACACCGGTCAGGCCGGCGGATTCTTTCGGTGATACCAAGAGCGCGTCGACCTCCTGACGGATAAGGTTTTCGACATCGGCGACCTGCTTCTCGGTCTTGTCCTCGCCGTCGGTGATGATCAGCTCGACTTCCGGATGCTTGGCCGCTTCGGCCAGGATGTCCTTGTTGAACTGGGCGCGCCAGGGTTCGATGGTCGTCACCTGCGAGAAGCCGATCTTCCACTTCTTGTCCTGCGCATGGGCGCCGCCGGCAAGCATGGCGGTCGTGGTCAGGAGTGCCGCTGTCAGCCCGGCGAGCTTCAACAATTCACGTCGTTTCATTTCTTGTTTCCTCCAATATTCAGAGACGCGGTCTCTTGCGACGGCCGCTTTGCCGCGGCCGTTTCCTTGTGCGCTTGCCCACCGGGCAGTCGCAGATAGAAGAGAAGATCACCGGCACTGCGCTCCTGTACGAGCACGGTACCGATGATGATCATCCCCTTCAGCACCAGCTGAAGGTTCGAATTGATGTTGTGCAGCTGCAGGATGTTGGAGAGCAGCCCGAAGATCAGCACGCCGCAGAACGTCCCGGTGAGGCTGCCGCGTCCGCCCATCAGGCTGGTGCCGCCGATGACCACGGCGGCGATCGCGTCGAGCTCCAGGCCGGCGCCGGCATCAGGCTTGCCTTGCCGGTATTGCGCGACATAGAGCACCGCCGCGATGCCGGCCAGCAGCCCTGACACGGCATAGGTGGCGATCTTCACGCGGCCTGCGGCGATGCCCGACAGCCGCGCCGCCTCCTCATTGCCGCCGATCGCATAGACATAGCGGCCGAACGGGGTGAAGCGCAGCACGGCGCCGTAGATCAGGATGGCGCCGAGGAAGAACAGGCCCGGCATCGGGATCACGCCGAATACCAGCGAGCGCAGCATTTCGAAATCGGCGGTGGCATTCGAGCCGGTGTAGACCGGCAGCACCGCATTGTTCTGGCCGGCTGTCAGCCGGGCGATGCCGAGCGCAGTGACCATCATCGCCAGCGTCACGATGAAGGGCTGCAGCCGCCCGGCGACGATGATGAAGCCGTTGAGCGCGCCGAACAGCAGGCCGACGCAAGGCGCCACCAGCAGCACGCCGAGCACGCCGAATTTTGAGCCCACCTGCGGCAGCAGGAACCACAGCACCAGACTGCACAGGATCACCCCGACAATGCCGGGCGTCACCAGCCCGCGAACGCTGTCCAACCTGATGTCGTGCGTGGCCTGCGCGCCGGCGCGGGATTTTTCGATGTTCAGCAGGATGAAACGAGTGACGAGAATGCCGAGGCAAAGGGCTGCCAGGGCAACTGTCGGCACCCCCAGCACCACCGCCGGCGTCACGCCGGGGACCGTCAGCAGCATGGCACAGACCACCGTGCAGATAGCCATCAGCGAGCCGACGGAAAGGTCGATACCGCCGGTGATGATCACCGCAGTCATGCCGGTGGCAATCAGCCCGGTGGTCGACACCTGGCGCAGCACATCGAGCAGGTTGCCGTAGGACAGGAAGATGTTGTTGCCCTTGGAGCTGATCGGCGAGCCGAGCACGCCGATCAGGAAGATGGCTATCAGGCCCCAATAGAGCTTCGTCCGGGACAGGATATGCAAAATGCTCATGCGGCAGGCCTCGTCATCGTCCGTCGCGGCGCCGCAAGCCGCATGATGGCCTCCTCGCTGGCTTGCGCGCGGGACAGGATTCCCGTCTGGCGGCCGTCGGCCATGACCAGGATACGGTCGGAAAGATGCAGCAGCTCCGGCAATTCCGAGCTGATGACGGCGATCGCCAGCCCGTCTCGCGCCAGCTTGAAGATGAGATCGTAGATTTCCCGCTTGGCACCGACATCGATGCCGCGTGTCGGCTCGTCGAGCAGCAGCACCCGCGGCCTCGTCGCTAGCCATTTGCCGATGACGACCTTCTGCTGGTTGCCGCCGGACAGCGTGCCGGCCGGCTGCTCGACGGTCTCGCAGCGAATGCCGAGCGCCTTGACGGCGTCCCGTGCCAGCCCTTGCTCACCGGCCAGCGAGCGCACGCCGAACCGCGCCAGCGCGCCGACCAGCGGCAGCGCGACATTGTCGGTGATCGAGGCCTCGAGATGCAGGCCTTGCGTCTTGCGGTCTTCCGTGACCAGGGCGATGCCGAGCCGGCGCGCACCGCGCGGCGAACGGATTTCTACTGCCTCGCCATCGAGCCTGATCTCACCGCCGGCACGTCCGCCGCTGGACCCGAAGATGGTTTCCAGGATTTCGGTACGGCCCGAGCCCAGCAGCCCGCCGATACCGAGAATTTCTCCGGCGGCAAGATCGAAGCTGACGCCGTCGAGCACGGTGTGCCAGCCATGGCGATTGGGCTTCGACAGCGACAGCTCGCTTACGGAAAGGACGGTGTTGCCACCGGGGATGCGGTGTTCCTGGGAGGAAGCAAGCAGGTTTCGCCCGACCATCGCCGAAATTATGGCGTCTTCGTCGAGCTTGTCCATCGCCTGCGTCAGGACGTGGCGTCCATCGCGAAACACCGTGACCCGGCTGGCCAGATGCATGACCTCGTCGATGCGGTGCGAAATGTAGACGATCGCCACGCCGCTGTCGGCGAGCTGGCGGATGATGCGGAACAGCCGCTGGCATTCGGCTGGCGAAAGCGCCGAGGTCGGCTCGTCCATGATCAGAATGCGTGCCGACATCGACAGCGCCTTGGCGATCTCGACCAGTTGCTGTTCGCCGACGCGCAAGGCACCGACCCGCGCATCCGGGTCGAGCTCGATGCCGAGCCTTTGCAAGAGCGCGCCGGCAGCGCGGCTGCTCGCCTTGCGGTCGACGATCAGCCCGGCGATCAGCTTCTCGCGGCCGAGAAAAATGTTGTCGGCGACGCTGAGTTCGGGGACGAGGTTCAGCTCCTGGTGGATGATGGCGATGCCGGCGCGCTCGGCCTCGCGGACGCCGGTAAAGCGCACCGGGTGGCCATCGATACTGACCGTTCCGATATAATCCGTGTAGACGCCGGACAGGATCTTCATCAGCGTCGACTTGCCGGCGCCGTTCTCGCCCATCAACGCATGGACTTCGCCGCGCCGCAGCTCGAAGCCGACATCGACGAGTGCTGCGATGCCGCCGAAGGATTTGGAGATGTGCTCGGCCCTCAGCACGATAGCCGAGCCGTCCGCCGTAGCGCCTTGCGCAGGGATGGAATTGCCGTGCTGCATGACAAGGACGGCCTCCCTCCGTCGTCACCTAACGCCTCAAACGCTAATCTAAACGTTTCGATCATGTCAAGCCAATATCTGGAGCTTAAGATTGTTCCATTTCAATTCTTGCGCAAAATCATAAGATTCCGTACGTATTGCTGCCGCGGAGTGGTGAAACGTTTCGAAAATGACAGCGTCAGGACGAAAAAAGCAGCGCAAATCCACTGCACCGACCATGCTTCATGTGGCCGAGGCGGCGCGTGTTTCCGTGGCCACCGTATCGGCGCTGATCAACGGCACCGCGACCGTCAGCCCCGAGCTCAGCCAGCGCATCGAACAGGCGATCCGCGACATCGGCTACAAGCGCAACGCCATTGCCCGCAGCCTGAAGATGGGCACCACACGCACCATCGGGCTCACCGTCCCACACATCACCAATCCGTTCTTTACCGACGTGGTTTCGGTCATCCAGCAGGCTTTCGACAGGGCCGGCTACGCCGTGATGCTGTGCTGCACCGACGAGCACCTGAACACGCAGGACGACCAGATCAGGCTGTTGCTCGACCGGATGGTCGACGGACTGATCGTCGCGCGTGTCGGTGACGGCGCGATCCTCAAACGGATTGTCGACGACGCCAATGTGCCGGTCGTGCTGCTCGACCGTGTTTGCCAGGGTGTCGACACCGATGCCGTCGTTCTCGACAATCAGCGCGCGGTGTTCGACGCCATCACTTACCTGATCGATCTCGGCCATCGGCGCATCGGCTACATCTCCGGCTCGTTCGATATCTCGCCGATGCATGACCGCATGGCGGGATACCGCGAGGCCCTCCAGGCCGCCGGCCTGCCGGCCGAGGCCGAACTCGTCCGCTTCGGCAACTTCCATGAAGTCGACGGCTACAACGCCACCATGCAGCTGCTTTCGCTGCACGACCGGCCGAGCGCCATCTTTTCGGCCAACAACCCGATGGTGATCGGCACCATGAAGGCCATTCGCGATATCGGCCTGTCCTGTCCGGAGGATATTTCGGTCGCCTGCTTCGACGACTTTCCGTGGTCGGATGTGTTCCGGCCGCAATTGACCACGGTCGCACAGCCGGTGCAGGCGATTGGCGAACAGGCGGCCAATCTGCTGCTCGACCGGCTCGCCGGAAACAGGGATGCGCCGCCGCGCAAGCTGACGCTCAAGGGACGCTTGATGATCCGCAATTCATGCCGTCCGCTAGGTGCAACTGCGCAGAGCGTCAGCGCGTAGCGCTTGGGCTCTGTTCAGAAACCTTGCAATGCCGGACGGACAGCGCTCCCTCTGTCCTGCCGACCCCGGGCCTTCGCAGCCACTACGGGCGTTCGTCTTTCGAAAACCGAGCAATTGAAAGACACGGCGCCGATCGAGCCAAGTGGCCAACAATCAGCCAGCCGACAGTCAGGAAAATCTTGGCAATCGAAGCATGTCGGTTTAGGAATATGACGAGATGCGGCTGATCGCCCACACGGGCGCCGGCTTGAGTCATGCGCGTGAAATCGATCCTAATCGGGCTGGTACTTGCTGGGATGGTCGCATTCTTCGGCTGCACCACCGGCGGCGCATTAAAGACTTTCCCCTCGGCCTATGGCGGCCTCACCGACGCCGGTTTCCGCGTTCCGCCGGTTCCGATCTACAAGGTCGACCAAAAGTTCCATCGGCAGACAGTGCCTTATGCGACTGAAGAGGCGCCGGGCACCATCATTGTCGATACAGGAGCGAAGTTCCTCTACTACGTGTTGGGAGACGGTCAGGCGCTGCGCTACGGCATCGGCGTCGGCAAGGCGGGCTTCGAGTGGCATGGCACTGCTCACGTTGCGAGGAAGCGCGAATGGCCGGATTGGAGCGCGCCGTCTGCGATGATCGTGCGCGAGCAGAAGCGAGGCCGCATCATACCGGCCCATATGGAGGGCGGACTCATGAACCCGCTCGGGGCGCGGGCGCTCTATCTTTTTAACGAGAAAGGTGACACTGGATATCGCCTGCACGGTAGCCCTGAATGGTGGTCCATCGGCAAAGCTGTGTCGGCGGGCTGCATTCGCCTCATGAACCAGGACATCATCGATCTCTATGACCGCGCCACAATCGGCACCAAGGTGATCGTTATTTAGTGGACGCCGCGTTTCCCGCTAACGGACGAGCATGACGGATCGAAAACCTCCGCGCAAAACGCGCGAAATGTTCGCTATGTTTTCGCACACCTGTTCGCGATGTTCCCTGCCTAAGGCCGGCCTTGCCCGCAACAGTGGCAAGTGGCGAACCAACTCTCAGGCAGCTTCCGACAGCGATTTGTGGGCGTCGGCCAGGATCTCGAACGAGCGCACCCGCGCCGCATGGTCGAAAATCTGCGCTGTGACCATCAACTCGTCGGCGCCTGTCCGGCGCACAAACGCCTCGATGCCTTGCCTGACTGTTTCGGAAGAGCCGACGACGGCGCAGGAAAGCGCTTGGCCGAGCATGGTCTTGGCCATTGGATCGAGGTCGCGCTCATATCCTTCGACCGGCGGCGGCAATCGGCCGGGCCGGCCGGTGCGCAGATTGACGAAGGCCTGCTGCAGCGAGGTGAACAACAGCCGCGCCTCGGCATCGGAAGGAGCGGCGAAGACGTTGAGGCCGAGCATCACATAAGGCTTGTCGAGCTGCTCCGAAGGCTGGAAACGCGAGCGGTAGATCTCCAGAGCATGGTCGAGCTCGGCCGGCGCAAAATGCGAAGCGAAGGCGTAGGGCAGGCCGAGCATGGCGGCAAGCTGCGCGCCGTAAAGGCTGGAACCTAGAATCCAGATCGGCACCTTTTCGCCTTCGCCGGGCACCGCGCGGATGCGTTGGCCGTCTTCGGCCGGCTGCAAGTAATCCATCAGCTCGACGACGTCCTGCGGGAAATTGTCGGCGCCAGCGTCGAGGTTACGGCGCAGCGCCCGTGCGGTGGCCATGTCGGTGCCGGGCGCCCGGCCGAGGCCGAGATCGATGCGGCCAGGATGCAGAGCGTTAAGCGTACCGAACTGCTCGGCGATGACCAGCGGCGAATGATTGGGCAGCATGATGCCGCCGGCGCCGACGCGTATCGTATTGGTGCCGCCGGCCACATGGGCAATGACCACCGAGGTGGCGGCGCTGGCGATGCCCGGCATATTGTGGTGCTCTGCCAGCCAATAGCGCCGGTAACCCAGCCGCTCGGCATGACGGGCGAGATCGAGCGAATTGGCGAGTGACTGTGAAGCGTTGCTGCCTTCGACGATCGGCGACAGGTCGAGAACGGAAAGAACGGTCATCGGCGCGGGTTTCCTGTGGGCCGAAGGGATGTAGGAAGCCGTTGCCGAGGCGGCAAATTCAAAATGTTGATGGAGCGCTGAGGGCACAACGGACGTGCGACCGATGCAAGGTCGTGATCTGCACCATCGGGGGGACGCTTTTGACCCTTTAAGCCGCTACTTGTTCACCTCGGAAATCTCTTCGTCCTCGATCGCTGCCGTGTGTTGCGCCGCCAGGAAATTGCCGACATGGCTGAGACCGTCGAAATGATCGCAGAACACCTTGATGACGACCAGCAGCGGCACCGCCAGCAGCGCGCCGACAAAACCCCATAGCCACGACCAGAAGGCGATGGCGATGAGGATCGCCACTGCGTTGATTTCGAGACGGCGGCCGACCACCGTCGGCGTCACGAACTGGCCTTCGACGATGTAGCATAGAACGACGAAGGCCGGCGCCAGCAGCGCGTAGGAAATCGTGTCGAAGCTTATCAGCGCAATGATCGTGACCAGCGTGATGGTGATTAACGCTCCGATATAGGGCAGGAAATTGAGCAGAGCCGCTGCCGCGCCCCAGACCTGCGCGTTTGGCACGCCGAGTGCCCACAGGCCGAGCCCGATGACCACGCCGAGACATGTATTGATGATCGTGACGGTAAGCAGATAGTGCGAGATTTCACGTTCGACGTCGTAGACGACACGCAGTGCCCGCTTCTTTTCGCTGAGACTGGGGAAGGATTGGACGATCTTTTCATAGAACATCGTGCCGGAGGCGAGCAGGAACAGCGACAGGACGAAGACGATGGTGACGCTGGTGCCGGCCGACAGTACATTGCCGGCGGCCTGCGAGAGAATACCGGATGGCGCCATCGCCACCCTCTGAACGCCCGGCTCCTGGGATGTCTGCGTCAGTCCCTCTATCTGACGCGAAACCTCCACGATCCTTTCGAACGGACGGCGCAGTTGTGCCAGACGTTCGGTAAGCTGCTGGCCGATCGTCGAGGTGTTGTTGATGAGATCGATGACCGGGCCGCTGAGCAGATATCCCGCGACGGCGACGAGGCAGAACGAAAGCAGCACCAGCAGTGTCGCTGAAATGACATCGGGCATGCCATGCTTGCGCAGGAAGCGAACGATCGGCGTCAGCGTCAGCGCCAGCAGGAAAGCCAGAATGACTGGCATGAAGAAGGCGCGGGCGAAGTAAAGCGCGTAGATCGCCATGAGGATGAAGATGCCGACGAGCAGCGAACGCATCAGATGCGCATCCGCCCGCGCCTCGACGCGCGGATCCGGGCTTTCGGCAGCGCTTGCGCCCGAAGCGTCGGGTTCGGCTTTCATTCTGACCCTCGGCGGCACACCGCGATTGGTGCAGACCGTTGGCGAAAACGCCTCTGTCGCTTCAAGGTTCCGTTAGCCGGCGTCACCGGCCAGGCCGCCTCGCGGCCTTGCCGGTGAATCAGGTGACTGGGAATCAGGCAACCGGCGCCGCCACGGCGGGAACGGCCTTCGCAGTTTCCCGGCGCACGATCGGCGCCACTTTGGTTCCGTAGAGTTCGATGGCCTTCATCACCTTGGCGTGCGGCATGGTGCCGATCGCCATTTGCAGCAGGAACCGGTCGTTGCCGAATATCCTGTGCTGGGCAATGATCTTCTCGGCCACCTGTTCTGGATTGCCGACGAACAGCGCGCCGTTTGGACCGCGCGATTGGTCGAAATGCGCCCGCGATGTCGGCCCCCAGCCGCGCTCGCGGCCGATGCGGTTCATCACCTCGGCCTGCGGCCCGTAAAAATCGTCGGCTGCCTGGTCCGTGCTGTCGGCAATGAAGCCGTGCACGTTGAGACTGGTGGCAAGGCTTGCCGGATCGTTGCCGGCGCGCCTGGCTGCATCCCTGTAGATGTCGAACAGCGGTGCGAACCGCGCCGGCTCGCCACCGATGATCGCCAGTGCCAGCGGCAACCCGAGCACGCCCGCGCGGGCGACGGATTGCGGTGTTCCACCGACGGCGATCCAGATCGGCAATTTGTCCTGCAAGGGCCGCGGGTAGACGCCGCGGTCGTTGATCGGCGCGCGCAGACTGCCCGACCAGGTCACCTTGACATGATCGCGGATGGCGAGCAGCAGGTCGAGCTTCTCGGCGAAGAGCTCGTCATAATCTTCGAGATTGTAGCCGAACAGCGGAAAGGACTCGATGAACGAGCCGCGCCCGGCCATGATCTCGGCACGGCCGCCGGACAGAAGATCGAGGGTGGCAAACTGCTGGAAGACGCGCACCGGATCGTCGGAGGACAGCACGGTGACAGCGCTGGTCAGCCTTATGCGCTTGGTCCGTTCGGCCGCCGCCGCCAGCGCCACCGCCGGAGCCGAGGCAGCATAGTCGGGACGGTGGTGCTCGCCGAGACCAAAGACGTCCAGCCCGACCTGGTCGGCGAGCTCGATCTCCTCGATCAAATTGCGCAATCGCTCATGCGCACCGATCGCACCGGGACCCGGTTCCGGGCTGACGTCGGCGAAGGTGTAGAGACCGAGTTCCATACTGTCATCTCAGCGTTTTGTCTTGGCGCTAGACGTAGCGATCAGTCCGCCGCCCCGCCAGATGCCTGGATGGTGAACAGTGCGGGTGCTTTCGGCCGAATTCAATCGAAATGGCGTCTCCCGGCTGCAACAGATCAGAATTTCATGGCTGGCATACCGTTTTGGCGCTTGAACTCTCGGTTTTCACGCGTATGTAAGCCTCGCAAATTGACTTCAGGGAAGTGGACTTGGCTATCTATAGGGAAAAAGACGTTTTCGAGCGGCGCAATGCCGCAAACGAGGCAAAGAAGGCGCTTCTGGAGCGCTTCAAGGCAAAGCCGGCGGCAGATGATCCAGCGGTGCTGGCACGACAGGCCGAGCGCAAGGCAATCCTCGAGGCCCGCGCTATACGCGAGGCCGAAAAGGCCAGGCTGAAGCAAGAAAAGCTGGCGCGCGAAGCGGCCGAAAAGGCCGAGCGCGAGGCAGCTGCCGAAGCGGCACGCATCGCCGCGGAAGAAGCCGCACAGGCCGAAGCGAAGATCCGGGAAGCTGAAGAGAACGAGCGCATCGCCCGTTTTCTTGCCGACGAGGCCGAACGCAAGGCCAAGCGTGATGCGCGCTATGCCGCGCGCAAGCAGCGCACCGGCAGGACGCCGCCCGGCTTCTCCGCGCGATAGCGCTTTCCGGCGCTAATCAGCCGAATTCAAGAATCAGGGCCGCCTTGCAGCGGCCCCGCACGCGTTGGTCTGTCGGAATCGGCTAAGCCGCGAGCTTCAGTCCCATGATGCCGCAGACGATTAGCGCGATGCAGGCCAGCCTGATCGCCGTCGCTGGGTCGCCGAGCAGCCATATCCCCAACAGCGCCGTGCCGACGCCGGTCCACACCGCGTAAGCGGTGCCGACCGCCAACGCCTTCAGCGCCAGGCCGAGCAAGGTCAGGCTGACGATCATCGAGGCTACCGTCAGGACGGTTGGCAGCGGCTTCGAGAATCCGTCGGTGTATTTGAGGCCGATCGCCCAGCCGATCTCGAACAGGGCCGGCGAGGAACAGGAAAACCGACGACATCGGAACGCTCCGTTTCGATGGCTTTCGGCCGATTTCTTGAAAAGCGCAAAAATTACCTTCGCCGCATCCAAGGGGATGCGCGTGAGCTTAATGAACAATCATACCGGCCGCGTTTGCGGCCGGTCGAAATAAGCCGAAACGGTAGCTGCGGCTCTACTTGTCCTTCAGCTTCATCGCCTTCACCGGCGGTGCCTTCAGGGCCGGCGCCGGAGCCGGTTTCTTCGCGTCCTTCTTCGGCTTGCGGGCCTCCTTGCCTGCCTTCATCGCACCCTTAGCCATGATTCGTTCCTCCAGTTGATGTCTGGCGAAGTGAAACAAGAGAAAACGTTCGACTGCAAGAGGCCGCTGCCGTGCAGTCGCCTGGCCGATGGGCTGTCAACCGGTTTCTAATTCCCTCGTAAACCGCAGCGGTCCGTGCCATGGTCTTCTTCGCACTGCAGCATCAGCCCTCGCGTTTCGCCGGCTGATGATCAGGCAGGCCGGTCAGGACGACAATGCGGATCCACATCGGTTGCCAGATGAGCTTCGACTTCCCGCAGGAAACACCGCTGATCTCGATGCTAAACGTCCATTATTCGCGCGCGTCCGATCTTGAGCGGCCGGACTTCCTGACGTCGAACCCGCCGGTGCCGATCGAGAGCTACCGCGACAGTTTCGGCAATTGGTGCAACCGTTTCGTTGCGCCGGCCGGGCGCTTTGCGTTCGGCACGGACGCGGTGATCCGCGACCCCGGCTCCTTCGAGACGCGCGAGCTGACGGCGTGGCAGCACGAGGTGCGCGATCTGCCGTCGGAGACGCTGCTGTTCCTGCTGCCCAGCCGCTATTGCGAGAGCGACGTGCTGTCGAATGAAGCGTGGCGACTGTTCGGCAGCACTCCGCTCGGCATTCCGCGCGTCCAGGCGGTCTGCGACTTCGTCCATAACCACATCGTCTTCAACTATTTCAATGCACGGCCGACGCGCACCGCCGCCGAGGCCTATCGCGAGCAGAGTGGTGTATGCCGCGACTTTGCTCATCTCGCTGTCGCCTTCTGCCGCGCCCTGAACATTCCGACCCGCTACTGCACCGGCTATATCAGTGATATCGGCCTGCCAAAGCCGTGGTCGGACATGGATTTCGCCGCCTGGATGGAAGTCTATCTCGGCGGCCGCTGGCACGCGTTCGACCCGCGCAACAACGCGCCGCGCATCGGCCGCATCCTGATTGCCTCCGGACGCGATGCCGCCGATGTGCCGCTGACCCACATTTTCGGGCCGGGCGCGCTGGCTGGCTTCAAGGTCTGGACGGACGAGGTCGGCGAATAGCCCCGCGCCGCCCTTTTGAACAACCGACCTTGTGAACAACTGGGCACTTCGGGCGTTGTGGGGACTGTGGAGCGTGGGCGGGCGCTCCGCCAATCTCGGTGCATCAACCAAGGCAGCACACCATGGCGGCGCATGGCGGGTCGAAAAAAGTGATCTATGCGGCGCTCGCCGGAAATCTTGCGATCGCACTGACCAAATTCGCCGCTGCCTTGTTCACGGGCAGCTCGGCAATGCTCTCGGAAGGCGTCCACTCGCTCGTCGATACCGGCAATGGCAGCCTGCTGCTTTACGGCATGCACCGTGCCGCGCGCCCGGCCGACCGCACGCATCCGCTCGGCCATGGCCGCGAGCTGTACTTCTGGAGCTTCATCGTTGCGCTCCTTGTCTTTGCACTGGGCGCCGGCATATCGTTCTACGAAGGCGTGATGCACATCATGGCGCCGGAGCCGATCGCCAACGCCAAGGTGAACTACGCTGTCCTTGGCCTTTCCTCTCTCTTCGAAGGCACCTCTTGGCTGGTGGCGCTGAAGGAGTTCCGCCACCAAAAAGGCAGCCACGGCTGGCTCGAGGCGGTGCAGCTCAGCAAGGATCCGAGTGTCTACACCGTACTCTTCGAGGACAGCGCGGCACTTCTCGGCCTCGTTGTCGCCTTCGCCGGGATATCGGCGGCGGAACTGCTGGACATGCCGAAGCTCGACGGCGCCGCGTCGATCGGCATCGCGCTGATCCTGGGCGGGACCGCGATCTTCCTGGCGCGCGAAAGCAAGAGCCTGCTGCTCGGCGAGCCGGCTTCGCCCGAGGTGCAAACAGAGGTGCTGGCCATCGTCCAGCAGGACCCGGCGGTGCAGCGGGCGAATGGCGCGCTGACGCTGCATATGGGTCCGCAGGAGATCGTCGCCGCTTTGAGCATCGAGTTCGAGGATCATTTGTCGGCGCCGGAGATAGAGACCTGTGTCGAGCGCCTGGAGACGCGGCTGAAGGCGGAGATGCCGGAGGTGACGCGGCTCTTCGTCAAACCGCAGACCACCGGCACCTGGGAACGCCGGAGCAAGGCCTTGGCGGCGTCCGGAGGGGAACCAGCCTGAGGAAAATGGCTGCGCCATCGGGCAGTCCCGGTTATGATTGCGGGCAAAAGCTCCAGGAGGAACGAAGATGAAAATCGACGGCGGGTGTCATTGCGGCGCCATTACTTACGAGGCCGAGATCGATCCGGAAAAGACCACCATTTGTCACTGCATCGATTGTCAGAAGCTAACCGGAACGGCCTTTCGCGTCACCGTGCCGGCGTCCGAGGACAATTACAGGATCACCAAGGGCACGCCGAAGATCTACATCAAGACCGGTTCGAGCGGCGCCAAGCGCGCCCAGGCATTTTGCGGTGAGTGCGGCTCGCATCTCTACGCCACTTCGGCGGGTGAGGGACCGAAGGTTTACGGTATCAGGGTCGGCACGGCACGGCAGCGCGAGCAACTGGTGCCGAGAAAGCAGATCTGGCACCGCTCGGCGCTGCATTGGCTGCCGGAATTCGAAGGCACAACCATCATCGAGGAGCAGTAGCGCCAGACCGGGGCGAAGCCTCCGGTTCCGGCGCAGCTCTCAATCGTCGCCTTCGACGACCCTTAGCCTCAACTGCCCGGTTTTCGAATCGGCGACGCGCGGGCTGCTTTCCGCTTTTGCTCCGCTGCCATTCGAACCGGGGGTGTCCTCCGCCGGCTGCACGCCAAACTCCAGCGCCTCGATCTTCTGTCCGCGCCTGGTCACCTTCGATGTCGAGACCAGGATGTCCTCGATGTCCTTGGCCGATTGGCCGAAATGCGTCTGCAATTTGCGCACCCGCTCGTCTAGCCGGGAGACGTCTTCCATCAGCCGGATAACCTCGCCCTGGATCAGGTGTGCCTGCTCGCGCATGCGGGCATCCTTGAGGATCGCCTGGATGACCTGGATCGACAGCATCAAAAGCGATGGCGAGACGATGACGATCCGTGAGCGATGCGCCTTCTGGACAACGGCCTCGAAATTCTCGTGGATTTCGGCGAACACCGATTCCGAAGGCACGAACATGAAGGCGGTGTCCTGCGTCTCGCCCTGGATCAGGTATTTTTCGGAAATATCGCGGACATGCACCTCGATGTCGCGGCGGAAAGCCTGTGCGGCGGTCTTCTGCAGTTCGGCGCCTTCGGCGGCCCGGATGGCATTCCAGGCCTCGAGCGGAAACTTTGCATCGATGGCAAGCGACGGTGCGCCGTTCGGCATCTTCACCAGGCAGTCGGGCCGGCTGCCATTCGACAAGGTCGCCTGGAATTCATAGGCGCCGTGCGGCAATCCGTCGGCGACGATGGCTTCCATACGCGACTGGCCGAAGGCGCCGCGCGTCTGCTTGTTGGAAAGGATCGCCTGCAATTGCACGACCTGACCGGCCAGCGACTGGATGTTGCCTTGCGCGATATCGATGACCGCCAGCCGTTCCTGCAGCTTGGCGAGGCTCTCATGCGTCGATCTCGTCTGCTCGGTCATGGTCTGGCCCAGGCGGCCGGTCATGGCATCGAGACGCTGGCCGATCGACTGTGTCAGTTCCGCCTGGCGCGCCCCGAACACTTCGGCGATGGCGCCCATGCGGCCCTGCATTTCCGCCTGGCTTGCCAAGATGCCGGCCATCCGCACCTCGGCGTCGCGGGCGTGGTCGGCGGCTTCGGCGGCCGCCACTGCACGCGCCTTGGCCGATCGCCAGAGCGCAACGACGAGCGCCACGAACAGTCCAAGGAACAGCATTGCGCCGAAACCCAGGGCATGGCCGAGCGTGATCGTGGTGGCGCCTAGGCGGGCGACAGGTTCGGACAGGATGGTGGCCAGATCGTTCATGTCGACAGCATAGATGATTCGGTCTGCCAGCACAGATCAAAACGTGAACGACCCGAAGGCGCCCCGGTTGACGCTTTTCCTGCGAGGTCTTAGGTGAGACGCCATGTCGATCAAGCCGCTTATCATCCTTCCCGATCCCGTCCTGCGCCAGGTTTCAAAACCGGTCGAGCGTGTCGACGGGGATTTGCGCAAACTGGCCGGCGACATGCTGGACACCATGTATGACGCGCCCGGCATCGGCCTCGCAGCGATCCAGGTCGGCGAACCCTTGCGCATGCTGGTGATCGACCTGGCCAAAGAGGACGAGACGCCGGCACCGCACGTCTTCATCAATCCCGAAATCCTTGAAAGCTCCGACCAGCGTTCGGTCTATGAGGAAGGCTGCCTGTCGATCCCCGATTACTATGCGGAAGTCGAGCGCCCCGCCGCGGTGCGGGTGAAATATCTCGATCGCGATGGCAAGCTGCAGGAGATCGAGGCCGAGGGGCTGATGGCGACCTGCCTGCAGCATGAAATCGACCACCTCAACGGCGTGCTGTTCATCGATTACATCTCCAAGCTGAAGCGCGACATGGTGGTCAAGAAATTCAAGAAGCTCGCCAGGGACAAGGCGCCGGGCAAGATGGTGGGGTAGGCGTCGACGAATGCCCCTGCGTGTCATCTTCATGGGTACGCCCGAATTCTCCGTGCCGACGCTGCGGGCGATTGCCGGGGCCGGGCACGAGTTGGCAGCCGTCTACACGCAGCCGCCGCGCGCCGGCGGCCGGCGCGGGCTCGAACTGACGCCGTCGCCGGTGCAGCGCGAGGCCGAGCGGCTTGGCATCGAGGTGCGGTCGCCGGTGTCGCTGAAGGGCGAGGCGGAGCAGGAGGCGTTCCGCGCGTTGCGTGCCGACGTCGCCGTGGTGGTCGCCTACGGGCTGCTTCTGCCCAAACCCATTCTCGAGGCGCCGCGGCTCGGTTGCCTCAACGGCCATGCATCGCTGCTGCCGCGCTGGCGCGGCGCTGCCCCTATCCAGCGCGCCATCATGGCCGGCGATACCGAAACGGGCATGATGGTGATGCGGATGGAGGAAGGCCTCGACACCGGCCCGGTGGCAATGGTTGAAAAATGCGCCATTGGACCCGACATGACGGCCGGCGATCTGCACGATCGGCTGATGGTCTTGGGTGCTTCGCTGATAGTGCAAGCGCTCGAACGGCTGGAGCGGAATACGCTGACATTTACCACACAGGCGGAGGTGGGGGTGACCTACGCCAAGAAAATCGATAAATCGGAGACTCGCATAGACTGGCTGCGACCTGCCGGCGACGTGCACAACCAGATTCGCGGCCTGTCGCCCTTTCCCGGTGCATGGTGCGAGGCCGAAATCGGCGGCCGCGTGGAACGGCTGAAACTGCTTCGCTCGACGCTCTCGCAAGGCGCCGGCGAACCGGGAGGAATTCTCGATGACCGGCTGACGGTCGCCTGCGGGTCAGGCGCGATCAGGCCGGTCGAAGTTCAACGTGCGGGCGCAAGGCCCATTGCCGCGCAGGAGTTTCTGCGCGGGGCCAAGCTCGAAAAAGGAATGAAATTGTCATGAGCATGATGTCCATACGCGCGGCGACGCCGCGGGACCGCGAGGCGATCCGCCTTGTCGAAGAACACGCATTCGGCCAGCAGGCGGAGGCCGGACTGGTCGACGCGCTGGTCACCGGCGGTGATGCCGTCGTCGAACTGGTGGCGGACGAAGACGGGCAAGTGGTCGGGCATATCCTGTTTTCACGGCTTTTCGTGCAGAATGGCGGCAAGAGCTTCCCGGCGGTGGCTTTGGCTCCTTTGGCGGTCGAGCCGTCGTTCCACGGCACCGGCATCGGCGGTGCGCTGGTCCGCGAGGCGCATATCCGCCTGAAGGCTGCTGGCGAGACGCTCGCCGTGGTGCTCGGCGATCCCGCTTACTATGGACGTTTCGGTTACAGCCGCGCCCGTGCAGCGAAGTTCGAGAGCGAGTACCAAAGCGAAGCCCTGCAGGCGCTTGCCTGGGACGAGGCGCCGGAGACCGGCAGGCTGGTCTACGCCTCGGCCTTCGGCTCAGCCCTCGCCGCCTGATTTCGCCTCGATCCGGGAATGCCGCGTTTTCGCCTCGACATCGAATATGACGGCAGTCTCTTCGCCGGCTGGCAGCGCCAGGCCAACCAGCCTTCGGTGCAGCAGGCGATCGAGCGGGCGATCGAGAAGTTCTGTGGCGAGCAGGTTTCGCTGCGCGCCGCCGGCCGCACCGATGCTGGCGTCCATGCGACCGCTCAGGTGGCGCATGTCGATCTGATCAAGGCATGGCCCGGCGACAAGGTGCGCGACGCAGCCAACGCGCATCTGCAAGCGGCCAAGGTGCGCATCGCCATCCTGAAGGCCGCAGTCGTGCCGGATGGCTTCGATGCGCGTTTCTCGGCGATCGGCCGCCATTACCTCTACCGCATCGTCAATCGCCGCGCGCCGGCGGCGCTCGACAAGGGCAAGATCTGGTGGGTACCGAAGCAGCTCGATGCCGGTGCCATGCACGAGGCGGCAAAGGTGCTGGTTGGCCGGCATGATTTCACCACCTTCCGCTCGACCCAGTGCCAAGCCACCAGCCCCATCCGCACGCTCGACCGGCTGGATGTCAGCCGGGCGGGCGATTTCATTGAGGTCCGCGCTTCGGCGCGGTCATTCCTGCACAACCAGGTGCGCTCGATGGTCGGCTCGCTCAAACGTGTCGGCGAAGGCGGCTGGACTGTTGCCGACCTCAAGGCGGCGCTTGAGGCGCGCGACCGTGCGGCCTGCGGTCAGGTGGCGCCGCCCGACGGGCTGTTTCTCGTCGGCGTCGATTATCCGACGCCTGGCTGATCCGGAACGCTGATCCCGAGCAGCGCCTGCAGGCCGAACAGGACGATCAGCGACGCCACGAACATGCCGGCAAAAACGGCGCTGCCGGTGGCCGCACCCCTGCCGATCGCAACGTTGGTCATCCGCCAGGTCAAGACCATCGACAGCGCGAACAACAGCAGCGACACCAGTCCGGAGACTTCGTTGGCCGATGTCAGGAAAAGCCGGATCAACGCCGATGGCAGCATCATCCAGGCGATGATCGCCGAGGCCCAATTGCTGGCCACGACATAATGGACGAAACGGCCGCCGACGCCGACCCGCGGCGCCACCAGGGCGAGGCCTATGAGCGGCAGCACCCAGGCGCCGATATCGACGGTTGCCAGGCGGATCAACATGCTGAAACGGCCGACGAATGCGTTGGGATCGCCGATTTCGTTGGCAATACCGACCCAGCCGACGATCAGTGCCGGCGCCGCGACGACGATGGCAAAAAAGGAGTTCCAGAAACCGTCCGCCGAAAGGTCGAGCAGGCGAAATCCGTCGGCTTTGCCGAGCATCAGCCGCCAGGCACCGGCAAGCGAAGCGTAGGTTTCATCCGCTGAAAGCATCACTAGGATATGTCCTGCGCAAACCAGTCTTCAACGAAGCGCAGATAAATCTGCGTCAGCGTCTCGAGGTCGGCAATCGCCACGCGTTCGTCGACCATGTGCATGGTCTTGCCGACCAGTCCGAATTCGACCACCGGACAATAATCCTTGATGAAGCGGGCATCGGAGGTGCCGCCGGAGGTGGAGAGCGCCGGCTTCCTGCCGGTCACCGCCTTGATCGAGCCGCCAAGCGTCTCGATCAACCTGTCGTCGCGTGTCAGGAAAACGTGGCTCGGTCCGTCGCGCCAGACGATCTCGTAGTCGACCGGCGTCTTCTTGCCGGCGCGGTATTTCTTGCGTTTCGCCGCCCGGTCGAGGCGGTTGTGGATCTCGGCCTGGATCGTCTCGGCGGTCCATGTGTCGTTGAAGCGAATATTGAAGGTAGCCGCCGCCTTCGCCGGGATGACGTTGGTGGCAGGATTGCCGACATCGATGGAGGTCACTTCAAGATTGGTCGGCTGGAAATCCCTTGTTCCGTTGTCGAAGACGGGGTGCAGCAAGGCGTCGACCAGCGTCATCAGGCCGCGCACCGGGTTGTCGGCTAGCTGCGGATAGGCGGCGTGGCCCTGGCGGCCGTTGACGACGACCGTGCCGGAGAGCGAGCCGCGCCGGCCGATCTTGATCATATCGCCGAGCGCATCGGGATTGGTCGGCTCGCCGACGATCGCAGCATGCCATTTCTCGCCCTTGGCAGCCGCCCATTCGAGCAGTTTCGTCGTGCCGTTGATCGCCGGCCCTTCCTCGTCGCCGGTGATCAGCAGCGAGACCGACCCCTTCGGGCCGCCCTTCTGCGCGATATGTCGCGCTACCGCCGCGACGAAACAAGCAATGCCGCCCTTCATGTCGACGGCGCCGCGGCCGAACATCTCGCCATTGGCGATCTCGGCGCCAAAGGGTGGGTGCGTCCAGGCTGTTTCATCGCCCACCGGCACCACATCGGTATGACCGGCAAACATCAGATGCGGGCCGTTGCCGGAACGCCGCGCGTAAAGGTTCTCTATGTCAGGTGTGCCGGATTCGGAAAACACCGGGCGCTCGACGGCAAAGCCGAGCGGCTTCAACATTTCTTCCAGCGCGCTCAGCGCACCGCCTTCGGCGGGCGTCACGGAAGCGCAGCGGATGAGAGCAGCCAGATTTCTGGTCGGATCGGTAGGCAGCGTCATGGGCAAAAGCGATAGTCGAAAGCGCAAGGCCTGTCACGGCCAGACATAAGGGCCAGCCATGCCGCCGACATTATGGTTTTCATGCCGTATGATTGCGGCAAAGGCCTCTCGACCAAGGCAGGGCCATCGCATGGTCACGCGTGGCAAGACAATCGTAATCGCAGGTGCCGGCAGTATCGGATGCTACGCCGGCGGCTGCCTGATACTTGCCGGGCGAAAGGTGGTTCTGCTGGCGCGGCCTCGCATCGAGAAGGCGCTGCAAAAAGGCGGATTGTGCATCACCGACCGTGATGGCCGCGACCGATCCGTCAAGCCGGAGGCATTGTCGGTCACCCCCGATCCGGCCGCAGCATTCCCCGGTGCCGATGTCATCCTGCTAACGGTCAAGAGCGGCGCGACGCAGGACATGGCCGGGCTTATTGCGGCCCACGCCCGACCGGATGCGGTGATACTCAGTCTCCAGAACGGCGTTGACAATGCCGATAAATTGCGAGCCCATCTCACCGCCCGGCGGGTGCTCGCGGGCATGGTGCCGTTCAACGTGGTCCAATCGGCGGAGGGCGAATTGCCGCTTCGCCTGCACCGCGCCAGCGGCGGCAAGGTGATGATCGAACAGGGCGCGACAGGCCTTGACGAACTGCTCGACGTCGAGGGCTTTGCCGTCGCCACGCATGGCGACATCGAAGCGGTGCTATGGGGCAAGCTGCTGCTCAACCTCAACAACGCGCTGGTGGCGCTTTCCGGCCTGCCGCTGGCGGCAGAGCTTGCCGATCGCCGCTGGCGGCTGATCCTGGCCGGCCAGATCGACGAAG
Organism: Mesorhizobium sp. M0768; assembly: GCF_040320195.1. Taxonomy (NCBI): domain Bacteria; kingdom Pseudomonadati; phylum Pseudomonadota; class Alphaproteobacteria; order Hyphomicrobiales; family Phyllobacteriaceae; genus Mesorhizobium; species Mesorhizobium sp. M0768. The sequence goes on from NZ_JAMYPD010000007.1 coordinate 150,862, forward strand.
CATTGGCGGCAATGACGGCGACAGGCATCGAACCCGCTCGCATCGCCGGCCTGCGTCCCGCGCTGCTGCCGAAAGTGCTTCGCCTGCCCGACTGGCTGTTCAAGTTCTTGGCGCGGCGGATGCTTGCCATCGATCCGGCCGCGCGTTCGTCGATGTGGGATGACCTTCAGCGCCGCCGGCCGACGGAGATCGGCGAACTGCAAGGCGCGGTCCTGCGTTTGGCCGAAAAGGCCGGCACGCCGGCACCTTTGCTGAAGCGCGTGACGGCACTGGTGCGCGCGGCCGAGCAGGAGAGAAGCGGATCGCCCTGCCTGTCGCCGGAAGCCGTTGTCGCGACCGTCAGATCGTAGCCCGCACAGGCGCCCAGTAACGGCCCTTGCCGGTGCGCTTGGCTTCGTACAGCGCATGGTCGGAACAGGTGAGCAGGATTTCCGGATCGCCGCCGTCGGCAGGTGCGAAGGCGCTGCCGACGCTCAAGCCGACATGGATGGCGGAACCGACCCCGAGGTCGAAAGGCACCGAGACCTTTTCGATGGCCCGCTTTGCCAGGTAGGTGGCCTCGATCTCCGAGGTTGCGGGCAAAAGGATGACAAATTCATCGCCGCCAATGCGGAAGACCACGTCCCCCGGACGGAAGCCGCGCTTCAATCGTTCGGCCACCTTGCGCAGCAGCACGTCGCCGACGGCGTGGCCAAAACGGTCGTTGACCTGTTTGAAACCGTCGAGATCCATGCTGAGCACTGCAAACGGCTTGCCGCCATTAGCGGCCGGCGCCGCAAGGTCGCGGCACATGTCGCGCAATTTCTCCTGCAGGAAGATGCGGTTTGGCAGGCCGGTCAGCGCGTCCTTGATGGCCAGGTCGCGATTGTCCAGTTCGGCGCGGATCATGCGGGCATTGATTGCGTGGTTCTGAAGCAGCACGACGATGACGCCGGCCACATAGAACGGCGTTTGAATTCCGACGATCGGCATTCCGGGCGCCGCAGAAAACAATGCACCGACCACGTAAGGCAGGCTTACGGCCAACATGACGAATATGGCGAAGCGCGGGGTCGCCGCATTGCGTGACGACACCACGCCGACGACGCCTGCGACATTCAAGGCGGCAAGTACGGAAAGCGCCATATTCCCGCTGGCAACACAGCCATAGCAGCCGAGGCCGAAAACGACCGACCAGACGCCGCTGGCTGCCATCAGGCCCGCCAGCGGCCCTTTCGAGCCGCGCCTGCGGGCCTGCTCGCATTCCCGCATCAGCCGCACGCGGACGGTGAAAAGCATCAGGTCGGCGGCAATCCAGGCGTAGGGCCACCAATCCCCGGTGGCAAGAGCGGCGCTGACCGCAACCAACAGAACGCTGATGGTGCCGAACAGGACTGCGAATTTGCGGTCGAAGGTGGTGTCGAGAAGCCGGGCGCGGACAGCTTCCGGTTCCAATTTCATCGGCGAAGAGAACCAGGCAAAGAGGCGAGCGGCGGCGCTCCACGTTTTGCGCGGCTCCTTGGTGATCAGGGATAGGTCGCTTGCCAGTCGAGCGCTCCGTGCCGGTCGACACAGTCTTCGCCGGCATGCTGGGCCAGGGTGATTAACATTCGCTTAGAGCATCCGGCGCAAACCGGGCTTTCGGAACTCCCCGCTCCGCCGCTCTGGAGTATCCGTGTTGGTCAAGGGAGAGATGGTGTCCAGGTCCGATTGTCCCTGAGTAGTGCGTTTGCGAGGATGATGAGCTTTCGCATGATGGCTGTGATGGCGAGTTTTGAGGCTTTGCCGTCGGCCGTGAGCTGGTGGTATTTTGCCTTTAGATCGGGATTGAAGCGCATGGCGACGAGGGCGGGCATGTAGAGTGCCTGTCGGACATTGGCTCGCCCGCCGCGGATGAAGGCGCGGCCGATCCAGTTGCCGGACTGTCGTGCGACGGGAGCGAGGCCTGCGAGGGAAGCAGCCTGACCCTGACCGAGCGTGCCGAGTTCGGGCATTTCGATGAGAAGCGCGAAGGCGGTGATTGCCGAGACGCCCGGGATCGAGACGAGGATAGCGAAGCGACGGGAGAGATCGGGATCGGACTGGATGAGCGCCGTGATCTCCTTTTCGACAGCAGCCATTTGACGTTCGATCTGCCTGAGCTGCTGGGCATTGTGGCGCTTGAGGATGGGAAGGGTTAGCGCCTTGGCCCTGTTCCTCGCCGCCGTCCGGTTCTTCACCAGCGCCTCGCGCGCCATGTGCAGGTCCTTGAGGTCATTGAGGATCGGGCTGCGCACCGGTCGTGCTTCGAGGTCGAGAAGAGCGCCCATGCGCGCCAGCATGGCGGCGTCCAGCCGGTCGGTCTTGGCGATCCTGCCGGTGGCCTCGGCGAAGCGCCGGGCTTGGCGTGGGTTGACCTTGACCAGCGCAAGGCCAGCCGCCGCCAGCTTCCGCTCAAAGGCCCGGTGATATGGACCTGTCGGCTCATAGACGATGCGTACGCCGGGCGGGTCCAACCGGCTCGGGCTCAACCAGCTCATGAACGCCTTGTGGCCGCGGCTGTCGTTGGCAAAACGCCGGCTCGCGCCGTCGCTCAGCCTGTGGGCGTCGAGATGGTCTTTCGATATGTCGATCCCGATGGTATCGTTGGTCATCTTTCACTTGTCCTGTGCTTGTCATTCGGAGCCGAACTCCGGGTATCCGTTCAGGCCTCAAGGGAAAGACGAGGGCGATCCGACTCTAGCTCGACCCGTCAAACGGTCAGCAATTCCACCGATCCGACCCTCGCCGCTGAGGGGGGGCGGCTACCCTCTCTCAGCGTTCCTTTCTGACCCATTCGGCAGCGAAAGTCATAAGACAAGCAATTCCAGGAAAAGTGTGAAGCGGTTTTCCGTCCGGAATTGCGTCAAAACAAAAAAGATAGAGCGGTTCGGCGTTTCTGCGAAACGATGAACCGCTCTAGCGGATCTGCCGCCGGGTTGCCGGTTTTAGCTTGCCGGCCCCGGTCGTCTGCGGACTGCAGGCCGGCGCGGCGGGCCCGGCTCGGGATCGGTCTTCGCCGCACGTGCCGGCTGCCCATGAGGGGTTTCGATCAGCGTGATCTTCTGCCAGATCTTTCGCGAGAGGTTCGAAGCCAGGTTCTCGATGTCATTGACGCCGTCGATGACCACGGCGTCATTCACCGATTGCGCGAACAGCGCGGCGATCTTGCCGGTGATCGACAGCATTTCGGAGCAGTAGTCGAGATAGCGGGCAAGGTCGGCGGCGTTGGTGATGCGGGCTGGCGAATGCGCAGTCGGCTTGAAACTGGCTGAAAGCGTTGCCGGATCCTTGGTCAGCTGGTGCATGTCGATGACGTGGATCAGCGACCGCAGCCCGTGGAGCTGGCGAAACACCCGCTTGCGCTTGATCCGCTCCTCGGAGCGAATCAGGGCGAGGAAGCCCAGCACCGCGAGGATGATCATGTTGAGGGAGGCTTCGATGCCTTGCACCGACTGGAAGGCATCGTGGTTTCCCGAGATGCGGCCGAGCGGCAGGATTGTGCCGACGAACAGGAACATCAGCGCTCCGACGACGAAGGCGGCGATGATGAGGCCGCGCAGCCACCAGATCGGCGCCTCCAGCGCCTTGGCTGCCTTTGCCAGATCGCGCGACAGCGACACGAGCTCGGCGGCGACGCCGCGCAAGCCTGCATCGGGAAAGCGCTCGGCGACGCGCCCTTCCAGCCGTTCGGCGGTTTCGAGGATCAGTTTCGGATCAAGCGAGCGGTAGCGCATGATGAAATGTCCGATCGGTGCTCAGGGTTCGGCCGGGGCGTTGGTGCGCTTGCCGTAGCGGTTGGGGCCGGGTTGCCCTGGAAACAGGCAAAGCACGAGGAAAGCGATGATCGAGACAACCGGCACGAACAGCACCAGCGCTGCAACGCCCGGCTTGTCGAGGTCGTGCAACCGCTTGACCGCCAGCACCACGTTCGACCAAAGCGAGGCAATGAAGGCGATGAAGAAAATGAACGACCACATGTTGCTCTCGGTGGTGCCCTCCGGCACCAGCGTGAAACGGTAGAGCGGGAAGGCCTGTATGATGGCCACCAGCAGTCCTCCAAGAAAATAGGCCGCGCGGCTGACGCGGCCCGAAGCTTTGAAGAAAAGCCAGATGAGGTCTGATCTATCAGGCAAGCGAATTCCGTCCGTATTCGTTGAGAAAGATCAATCGCGCAGCAATTCGTTGATCGATGTCTTGGAACGGGTTCTGGCATCGACCCGCTTGACGATGACGGCGCAGTAGAGGCTGGGGCCGGGCTCGTTGTTTGGAAAAGGCTTGCCCGGCAGCGAGCCGGCGACGACGACGGAATTAGGCGGCACCTCGCCGTAGAAGATCTCGCCGGTGGCACGGTCGACGATCTTGGTCGACTGGCCGATGAAGACGCCCATGCCGAGCACCGAGCCTTCGCGAACGATGCAGCCTTCGACCACTTCGGAACGGGCGCCGATGAAGCAATTGTCCTCGATGATGGTTGGGCCGGCCTGCATCGGCTCCAGCACACCGCCGATGCCGACGCCGCCCGACAGATGCACATTCTTGCCGATCTGGGCACAGGAGCCGACCGAAGTCCAGGTGTCGACCATGGTGCCGCTGTCGACATAGGCGCCGACATTGACGAAGGACGGCATCAGCACGGCGCCGGGCGCGACGTAGGCGGAGCGGCGCACGATCGACGACGGCACGGCGCGGAAGCCCGCCTTCTCGAAATCGACGGCGCTCCAGCCGTCGAATTTTGAGGGCACCTTGTCCCACCATACCGCCTGACCGGGACCGCCCTCTATGATCTCCATCGGGGTGAGCCGGAAGGACAGCAGCACCGCTTTTTTCAGCCACTGGTTGACGTGCCATTTGCCGTCGGCCTGCCGCTCGGCGACGCGTGCGACGCCCCGGTCGAGCAGGTCGAGCGCCGATTGGATGGCCTCGCGCGTCTCGCCGCGGGTTGCGGTCGAAATCGTGTCGCGTTCCTCGAAGGCGTTCTCGATAATCTCCTCGAGGCTCGCGAGATCGGGCTTCGACATGAATTCGCTCCATTACCAAGCTGTTAAGGGCCGGCGCCTTAACCTGTTTGAAAGTCGCGCGGACCCTATGTGAAGGCTTGGGGAGGGTCAATCGCGGCAGCGTCACGGGACGGCGCAGGTGAATGATTGGACGGGTAAAGCAAATATGACTCCCATGGAAAAGGCGGGATGGACGCCGCTGCCGCATTCGGACGAGGATCTGGAGCGGTCGAGAAGCGTGCCGGACACGCCGCAAACGCGCGCGGAGACATATCGGCTGGCCTGGAACGATCCCGATTTCATGACGCGGCGCGAGTTGCGTGCGGTCAGACTGCAGCTCGAACTGCTTAAACCGGAGATGATCCTGGCCGAGCGCGGCATCCAATCGACCGTCATCCTGTTCGGCGGCGCCCGCATTCCCGAGCCCGGCGGCGAAGCCTGGGCGGCCAAGAACGAGACGCAGAAGAAGAACCTCGAGCAAAACAGCAAATATTACGAGGAGGCGCGCAAATTCGCCCGCCTCTGCTCACAGCAGTCGGCCACCTCGTACTATCGCGAATTCGTCGTGGTGACCGGCGGCGGGCCGGGTGTCATGGAGGCCGGCAATCGTGGCGCCGACGATGTTGGCGCGCCGTCGATCGGTCTCAATATCGTGCTGCCACACGAGCAGGCGCCAAACGCCTACGTGACGCCGGAACTCTGCTTCAACTTCCACTATTTCGCGGTCCGCAAGATGCATTTCGTCATGCGTGCCAAGGCCGTTGCGGTGTTTCCAGGCGGCTTCGGCACGATGGACGAGTTCTTCGAGACGCTGACCCTGATCCAGACCGGCCGCATGGAACGCGTGCCGGTCATTCTGTTCGGCAAGGCTTTCTGGGCAAAGGCGATCGACCTCGATTTCCTCGCCGAGCAAGGCACGATCACACCCGGCGATCAGGATATCATCGATTTCGTCGACACCGCTGACGAGGCCTGGGGGATCGTCAGCCGCTTCTATAAACTTTGACATGCAAGCAAGGACTTGAAGCGCGCCGGCTGCCTCAAGCAGGGACTTCCACGATCGCCGTGAGAAAGCTGGCGAGGTCGTCGGTGACGAAGTCCACATCGTCCTCGTTGGCCGGGTCGCGTTCCCAGATTTCCGAGAAGGTCGGCTCGAAATTGCGCGGCACCACCAGCACCGTAGTCATGCCCAGCGATTTCGGCACCGACAGGTTGCGGGCAAGATCTTCGAACATCACCGCATTTTGTCCGGTAACGGCGTGGAGTTCGGCAAATTTCTCATAGGATTGCCGCGCCGGCTTCGGGTTCAGTCCGGCTGCGACGATATCGAAAATATCATCGAAATGCTCGAGAATGCCCAACTGCCGCGCGGTGCGTTCGGCATGCCGGCGATCCCCGTTGGTGAAGATGAATTTACGGCCGGGAAGCTGGCGAATGGCGGTGCCTAGGACGGGATCTGGAACCAGCCAGGAATAATCGATGTCGTGCACTTTCTCGAGAAAATCGTCGGGGTCGATGCCGTGGCGCGTCATCAATCCGTTCAGCGTCGTGCCATATTCGCGGTAGAGCTCCTTTTGCAGCTTGCGTGCTTCCTCGCGCGGCAGCGTCAGCAATTCTCCGACGTAGGCGGTCATCTTCACATCGATCTGCGAGAACAGATTCGAATGATGCGGATAAAGCGTGTTGTCGAGATCGAACACCCAGTCGGTGACATGGGCAAAGCGGGCGGGGTCGGGAAGTGTCGTCATACGTCCTTATGGCACGAAACGATCTTTCTAACAGGAGGTTTATCCACAACCTATGCGCGCCCTGGGTGGTAAAAATGGCGCCATGATTAAAATCTTAAGCATCGCCGAAAGGTGACATTCAGCGCTTTGCTGGAACCAAGACGGACCAGTGGGAGCAAGCGATGAATCGCATATTTCTAAAGTCTGCCGCCATCGCTTTCGCCTCCGTCGCGGTCTCGCTTTTGCTGACGCTGATCGTCGTGCCGGCAATGGGGTTTCCGATCAATCGCACCATCTGGCTGACATCCACCGTGTGCCCGCTCGCGCTGGCCTGGAGCGTCGGCGCCTATACGTTCTGGCAGGGCGAAAGGTTGCAGACCGCGCATCGCGAGCTCGCCCGCGCCCATGCCCAACTCGCCGCCGCGCACAGGCGCTTGGCGGAAAAGGCGAGCCGCGACGACATGACCGGCATGCTCAACCGCGAAAGTTTCTTTGCCGCTCTCGACGGCTCCCGGCGCAAATCCGATCGCGGGGCATTGCTGATCGTCGATGCCGACCATTTCAAGACCATCAACGACAGCTACGGCCATCTGATCGGCGACGATGCGCTGCTCCTGATTGCAAACGCGATAGAGCGTGGCGTGCGCAGCGGCGACGTGCTTGGCCGCATCGGCGGCGAGGAATTCTGCGCCCTTCTGATTGGTGCCACCGAACACGAGGCCAGGCGCATCGCCGAGCGCATCCGCCGTGAAGTCGAGCGTATCCGTTTCCGGCCCGTCGACGAACGAACGGTTCCGCTGACAGTCAGTATTGGCGGCATCACCTGCGGCAGAGACGCCGCAGTGTCGGAGCTAATGCGCGCCGCCGACCAGCGGCTCTACGAGGCCAAGCATCGCGGCCGTAATCTGTCGATCATCGACCGCGATATTTCCGAAGCCGCCTGAGCTCGGCCCCAAAGCCTTCTGCTGCATTCAACCGCGCCGCTGCCAGACTGTCAAAATCCGAAGATGGCGATGCGGAACAGCAGGGCGGCCGCCGCCACCGCCACCAGAGCGATGCCAAGGCCAATGGGAGAGCCCCAGCCATACCACTCCATCGCCAGCTTGGCATATTTGAACTCCTCGGCCGGTGTGAGTGGGCCGCGCGTCGGGGTCTGATTCATGTTTCACTCCTTGCAGGCTGCGACAGGCCTTGCCTTGCGCCTGATGCAGCATATTACTATAATAGCCATAATGTTAGGCAGTTTGATAGTTAGATGATCGAAATAAATTCGTCAAGCATGAATCGGGCCGACATGAAGACCGCCGTCAGCCTTGCCATTATGGGCTGGCAGGACGCAACGCAGGCTTATGACGAGGCAGTGGGCGATAAGCTTGGGCTGAGTATGGCGGAACGCCATTGCCTGGCGCTGCTCTATGGCGGCCCGCGATCGGCTGGCGAGGTCGCGGCCGCAACAGGGTTGACGCCGGCCGCGGTCACCGCGCTGATCGACCGGTTGGAGGCACGCGCCCTGCTGACACGAACGCGCAGCCTCGAGGACAGGCGCAAGGTGGTCATAGAGGCGACGGAACTCACGCGAGAACTATCGACGCGCTATTATGGCGCGATCGCGCAGGAGGGGGAAAAGGTGATCGCCACATTCAGCGACACTGAACTCGCCACGATCCTGCGCTTCGTCACGGCGTCGCTCGACCTTCAGCGCGACCAGCTGGCCCGGCTGAAGGCCGAGGCTTTGGAAACAGCCGACAGCCTATAGGCTCGCCGGGTCGAGCGCTGGCTCGCCTTTGCGGCGCGCCACGATCGCCGCAAGATCGGCGGTCTCGAAAGCATCACGCAGGGCGTCGAACGACGGCAGCACGAAATAGGCACGCTGGAACTTGTCGATCTCGTAGCCGGTGCGCATCACGGTTTCCAGGTCGAACGGGACATGGTGCGCCTCGCCGCCTTCGACCGCGAACTGAAGCTCCGTGAAGGATGACATCAGCCCGGCGCCGAAAGCCTTCAGCGGCTGGCCCGGCTCGCGTATCAGCCCGTATTCGACGGTGTACCAGTAAAGCCTGGTGATCATCTCGTCGCCGCCGTGCGCAATCACGCTATCGGCCTTTTTGCCATACATCTGCATGAAGTCGGCAAAGACCGGCTGCGTCAGGATCGGCACGTGACCGAAGAAATCGTGGAACATGTCGGGCTCGACGATGTAGTCGAGCTCCTTTTGGGTTCGCAGCCAGTTGGTGACCGGGAAGCGGCGGTTGGCGAGGTGGTCGAAGAACGGCTGGGCGGGGATGAGCCCCGGCACAGCGACGATCTCCCAGCCGGTGAGCTTGCGCAGCTTCTCGCTGACCGCACCGAAATCCGGGATCTTGTCGAGAAGGCCGAGCGCCGCAACGCCATCGAGATAGGAATGGTGGGCGAGCTTCCTGGTCAGCTTCGTCTGGCGGTCGCACAGCGTGCGCCACACCGCCTGTTCTTCGTCGCTATAATTGTAGCCCTGCGCCACGGTGAAATCGGCACGGCAGACCGAATAATCGCCGCGAAGGCCTCGCGCCGCGCATTCGCGGGCATAGTCGGCAACGTTCATTGTCATGGCTTGCTCTCCCTGGAAATCATGACCAGCCAATTGCTGGAAATTCTAGCCGGATCGCGCGAGGCAAATCAGCTTTGATGGTGGCTCAAACGCAGGGTTGGAGGTAAAAGGCTGCACGATCGAGCTTTGGGAGAGTGAAAATGCCTCAGTTTGACGAATTCGAGATCAAGATGCTCGACATCCTGCAGCGCGACGGGCGCAAGCCGGTCTCCGAATTGGCGCAGGAGATCGGCCTGTCGACGACACCTTGCGCGCGGCGCTTCGAGGCCCTTCAGCAGGCGGGCATCATAAAGGGCTTCGCTGCGGTGCTCAGCCGCCGCGCCGTCGGTCTGATGGTCGAGGTGTTCATCCAGGTGCGCCTCGTAACCCACAGCGACGGCTCGCCCGAAAACTTTATCGCCGCCGTGCAGCGCATGGACGAGGTGTCGTCGTGCTGGACGATGACTGGAGACTACGATTTCCTGCTGCATGTCATGGTGCCGTCGGTCGACGAACTCAATGCCTTCGTCATGCACCGGCTGATGCGGCTCGAAGGCGTGCGCGACGTACACACGCAGCTTGTGCTGCAGAACATCAAGGGGCCAGGCCATGTCCCGCTTGCACATCTCAGACGATAGGCATTTCTGCGGAAAAGCTGCACACGAACTGCTGAATCGAGCCAATCTCCAGAGCTAGATCGCCGACTACGACATGCGGACCGCCATTGCATAAGGTCCGCCATGAAAATCGTCCTGATCAATCCGCCACATACAGCTATCGGCAGCCGCGTCCCGGACGACCATCTGCCGCCGCTCGGTTTGCTGGCACTGGGCGGTCCGCTGATCGACGCGGGACATCAAGTGCGGCTTGTGGACGCCGAATTCGGGCCGATGGCGCTTGCCACGCTGGTCCGGGACGCCTTGAGCGACCATCCCCACTGCATTCTGATCGGCCATTCCGGCTCGACGTCTGCGCATCCGACAGCCCTGCTGATCGCCGGCATGGTCAAGGACATCCAGCCAGCGACAATCCTGATCTATGGCGGCGTGTTTCCGACCTATCATTGGCGCGACATACTGGCTGAAACGAATGTCTTCGACTTCATCGTGCGCGGCGAGGGCGAGGCGACCATCGTCGCGCTGGTCGAAGTACTTGAAAACCGCAAGCCGCTGTCGGATGTGGCGGGCATCGCCTTTCCTGACGATTTGCGCCAGCCCTTTGCCACCAAGCCGGCAAGAACGATCGCCAACCTAGACGACTACCGCATCGGCTGGGAACTGATCGACTTCAGTCGCTACAGCTATTGGGGAGGCAAGCGCGCGGTGGTCATGCAGTTCTCGCGAGGCTGTCCGCATCTGTGCAACTATTGCGGCCAGCGCGGCTTCTGGACGCGCTGGCGGCACCGCGACCCCGGGAAGTTCGCGCGGGAGATTGCCTGGCTATACCGCGAGCATGGCGTCGAACTGATCAACCTTGCGGACGAGAACCCGACGTCGTCCAAAAAAGCCTGGCGCGCCTTTCTCGATGCGATGATCGCCGAGAATGTGCCGGTGCTGATCGTCGGCTCCACCCGCGCCGATGACATCGTCCGCGACGCCGACAGCCTGCATCTCTATCGCCAGGCCGGCGTCATCCGCTGGCTGCTTGGCATGGAAAATACCGACGAGCAGACGCTTGCATTGATCCGCAAGGGCGGCAGCACCTCGTCCGACCGCGAGGCGATACGGCTGCTGCGCCTCAACGGTATCTTGTCAATGGCGACCTGGGTGGCCGGTTTCGAGGACGAAAGTTTGCGCGACCTCTGGCGCGGCTTCCGCCAGCTGATCGCTTATGACCCCGACCAGATCCAGGCGCTCTATGTGACGCCGCATCGCTGGACGCCGTTCTTCAGGATTGCCAGGGACCGCAAGGTGATCCAGCTGGACGCCCGCCTGTGGGACTACAAGCATCAGGTCCTGCGGATGACCCGCCTCAAGCCGTGGATGCTGTTCTTCGCCGTCAAGCTGATCGAACTGGCGGTGCAGTCGCGGCCCAAGGCCTTGGCGCGCATCCTGTTCCACAAGGATCCGGAGCAAAGGCATTCGATGCGCTGGTACACCAGAATGGGCCGCCGCGTCTGGTTTCGCGAAGTCTGGGGCTTTCTGGTCCGCGACCGCCGCCTCAAAAATGGCCCGACGCTCGCCGAATTCTGGGGCGCGCCGCAAGACGAGGAAGAGGAATCGATGGTTGTCGAACGCCTGCCGCGTAAGTCCGTGACCGCTATTTCGCCAAACGCTTGAGCCCCTCAGACACCCGGCCTCACGGCACGATCAGCGTGCCGGCGCCGTGTTCGGTGAACAGCTCGAGCAGCACCGCATGCGGCGTCTTGCCGTTGAGGATGACGACGCCTGCGACGCCGCGCTCGATTGCCTCGATGCAGGTCTCGACTTTGGGGATCATGCCGCCCGAGACCGTGCCATCCTTGATCAGGGCCTTGGCCTCGGCCACGGTCAGCTCGTCGATCAGCTTCTTGTCCTTGTCGAGCACGCCGGGCACGTCGGTAAGGAACAGCAGGCGCGTCGCCTGGCAGGCGCCGGCGATGGCGCCGGCAAAAGTGTCGGCGTTGATGTTGTAGGTATGGCCGTCGCGGCCGGGCGCCACCGGCGCCAGCACCGGGATCATTTCGGACCGCGCCAGGAGGTCGAGCAATGTGCGGTCGACCTCGACAGGCTCACCAACGAAGCCCAGGTCGAGCACCCGTTCGATGTTGGAATCCGGATCGATCATGGTCTTTCGTGCCTTTTCGGCAAACACCATGTTGCCGTCCTTGCCGCACAGGCCGATCGCCCACTCGCCCTCGGCATTGATCAGCGCGACGATCTCCTTGTTGATCGACCCGGCCAGCACCATCTCGACAATCTCGACGGTTTTCTGGTCGGTGACGCGCAAGCCGCCCTCGAATTTGGATTCGATGCCCATCTTGGCGAGCATGGCGCCGATCTGCGGCCCGCCGCCATGCACGACGATCGGGTTGACGCCGGATTGTTTCAAAAGTGCGATGTCGCGGGCGAAAGCCTTGCCGAGCGCGATGTCGCCCATCGCGTGGCCGCCATATTTCACCACGACCGTCTTGTTCTCGTAGCGCTGCATGTAGGGCAGCGCCCTTGAAAGCAGCGCGGCCTGCATTTCGGCGGTGGCGGCGACATCCGTCATCGGCGTGGTTCCCAGCTTGGCATGAACGGCGGCGTCTTAGCGGGAATTAGACGACGGGGCAAACGGCTTTGCTGTCACGATCGATCAAATCACCGCCTATGCCGGCCGCTGCAGCGGCGCCCGTCGGCCCAGCCAGCCCGAGATCCTTTCCATCTGCGCGGCGAACGACAAAAGCGTTTCCTCGTCGCCGGGGCGGCCGGCGGCCTGGACGCCGAGCGGCAGGCCGGCATCGGTGACGTAAACCGGAAGCGTGATCGACGGTTGCCCGCTGACGTTCTGGATCGCCGGCCAGTGGGTGAACCACAGGCTCTTGTCCATCAGCTGGCCGAATAGCGGCTTGAACTTCAGCAGGCCGGCGAGGCGCAGTCTGTCCAGAACATTCTCGATGAATTCGTCGGCGCCTTTCGGGTCCATGGTGCCGCAGGCGAGCGGCGGGTGCGCGATGACAGGCATCAGCACTGCATCATAATGCGCGGTTTCGGTGATAAGCCGGCGCGAGGTTGCGTGCAGCCGCTGCAGGCCGGCATAGATTTCGCCGGCCGAGAGAATTTCACCGAACCCGCTCATCACGCGCGTGGCGCGTTCGATGTCGCCTGAGATGGAGCGGCCGACGCGCAAGGCCTCGCCACGCATCGTGCCGGCCACCGCCGCAGCGACGGTTCTGGCAAAATCGGCGATGAAATCGCGATCGATATAGGGCAGGTCGATCTCCTCGACGCTGTGTCCGCCTTCGCGCGCCAGCCCGATCGCCGCATCCAGAGCTTTCAACGTCTGTTCCGATATCGGCAGGCCGAGCGGCGATTTTCGATAGAAGGCGAGCTTGAGCTTGCCCGGATCGCGCCCGGCGGCCGCAGCGAAACTGCCTTTCGGCGGCGGTGCCGCATAGGGCGACAGTGGGTCCGGCCCGTGGGTCAGGTCGAGCAGCCGGGCCGTGTCGCGCACCGAGCGAGCCAGCGCATGGTCGACGACGAAGCCGTACCAGCTTTCGGTGACGAGCGGCGTCAAGGGCACCCGGCCGCGCGACGTCTTCAGCCCGACCAGCCCGGTACAGGCCGCAGGCACCCTGATCGAGCCGCCGCCATCCGAGGCATGCGCCACCGGCACGACGCCGGCCGCGACCAGCGCAGCCGCACCGCCTGAGGAACCGCCGGTCGTATGCGCGGTGTCCCATGGGTTGCGGGTGATGCCGAAAGCCGCCGATTCGGTCACCAGCCTCAGCCCGTGTTCGGGTGCGGTGCTGGTGGCGATCGGGATCAGGCCGGCGGCCAGATAGCGTTCCGTCATCACCGAGCTGAAATCGGGGGTGAAGGCCGGGATGCGGCTGCCGCCATGCGTCGGCACGCCCTTCATGGCGATGCCGAGGTCCTTCAGCGCAAAGGGCACTCCGGCAAACGGCAGCTTGTGGTCGACGGTTTTCGCCCGCGCCCGCGCCGCCTCATAGAGCGGTTCGGCGATGGCGTTGATCTCCGGGTGGGTGGCCTCGGCCCGGGCGATCGCCGCATCGACGAGATCTTGCGGTGTGATCTCTCCCTTGTGCACGAGTGCGGCCTGGCCGGTTGCGTCATGCTCCCACAGAACCCGCTCGATCGACATGGTCGCCCTCCCGCTCATTGCAAGCTAGCGGGCTGCGATTTCATTGGCAATCGACGCTGGCGCTGCCGGTGCGCAAGACCATTTCAGTCGTTGCAAATACATTGCAATCGCCTAATTTGGCGGCGGATGACGCCGCAGGACATCAGCAACCTGATTGTCCGGACTTCGATGAAGGACCGGGCTGCGTTCGATCTGCTCTACCGGCAGACCAGCGCGAAACTTTTCGGCGTCTGCCTTCGTGTATTGAAGGATCGGGGAGATGCAGAAGAGGCGCTTCAAGAGGTCTTCGTCAAGATATGGACGAAGGCGGACCGTTTCGCCGTTTCGGATCTGAGCCCGATCTCCTGGCTGGTGGCCATTGCGCGCAATCATGCGATCGATCGGATCAGGGCGCGGCGAGAGCCTGCCGCCTATATCGATGCCGCGCTCGACGTGGCCGATCCGGCGCCGGGGCCGGAGGCCATGGCCGTGGCGGGCGGTGAGTCCGAACGCATCTACCATTGTCTCAAGGAATTGGAGAAGGACCGGGCGGCGGCCGTCCGGGGCGCCTATCTGGATGGCAAAAGCTATGCCGAACTGGCGGAGCGCTATGGCGTACCGCTGAACACGATGCGGACCTGGCTGCGCCGCAGCCTGTTGAAACTGAGAGAATGCCTGGAAAGATGACGCTGGCTGACGACAATGGACCGGAACGTGGGGGCGACGACCTGTTCGCCGCCGAATACGTTCTTGGCGTTCTGGCCGCCGATGAACGCGAGATCGCGTCGCGCCGCATCGATGCGGACGCCGCCTTCGCGCGCCTTGTCGATGCCTGGGAGGCGCATCTTTCGCCGATGGCCGCCGCCTATCCGGAGACAGAGCCTCCGATCAGGGTCAAGGAAGCATTGGACCGCCGGCTGTTCGCTGCAGAGCCGCGCGCCGGCCTGTGGTCGAGCCTTGGCTTCTGGCGCGGTCTTGCCGCCGCCGCCATCGCGGCGCTGGCGATCTACATCGCCGTGCCTTACTTCCGCCCGTCCACCGAACCGCCGCAGGCGCGGCTTGTCGCCTCGCTGGCGGCCGAAGGCAGCGACGTCAAATATCTCGTCGTCTACGATGCCGCCCGTCACGAGGTCGGTCTTTCCCACGTTTCCGGCGAGCGGGCCGCCGGCAAGGACTTCGAGCTGTGGATGATCGAAGGCAAGAAGGCGCCGGTGTCGATGGGCGTCATCCCGGCCGGTGCGACCGCGCATTTGGCCATCCCGCCCGCCGTCCAGGAGAAATTGGCGAAAGGCGCCGTGCTTGCGGTCAGCGTTGAGCCTGCCGGCGGTTCACCGACCGGCCAGCCGACTGGACCGGTGGTCGCAGCGGGCGATCTGAAGAGCATCTGACCGCTTCTCATCTCCGGAAGCAGACCTGAAATCTATCTCCCGCGATTGAAACGCCTGCAAAGCTTGTTGGCGGCTGTCGATCCGCGCCGGGCAAATTGCAGCGACAAATATTTTTTTGCGGAGAGGAAGAAACTCCAGCATTTCTATCGCGTATCTCCTTGCGTTCCCAAATGAGGGGAACGATAACCCGAGGAGATTGAAATCATGCGTAAATCCGCCACCCTTTTGCTTGCCGGAACGGTCGCCATTTCCGCGCTCGCCACCATTGCCTATGCTCAAAATCCGATGGTCGGCGGCGCCGCCATGTATGCCCAGAAAAACATCGTCGAAAATGCTGTCAACTCGAAGGACCACACGACGCTGGTCGCTGCCGTTAAGGCAGGCGGCCTGGTCGATACGCTGCAAAGCGCTGGCCCCTTCACTGTGTTCGCGCCGACCAACGAGGCCTTTGCGGCACTTCCAGCCGGCACGGTGGAGACGCTGCTCAGGCCTGAAAACAAGGACAAGCTCGTCAAGATCCTGACTTGCCATGTCATCGGCGCCAAAGCGATGGCCGCCGACGTCGCCAAGATGGTCAAGAACGACGGCGGCACCCACAAGGTCAAGACGGTCGGTGGTTGCGAACTGTCGCTCAAGGCCGACGGCGGCAAGGTCACCGTGACCGACGAGAACGGCAACGTCGCCAATGTGACGATCGCCGATGTCGAGCAGTCCAACGGCGTCATCCACGTCGTCGACAAGGTTCTCCTGCCGAAGATGTAACAAACGCACGCTGCCGGCGAAGATATCGCTAAGGGCCTCCCTGCGTACACTCCGCGCCGTTCACGCAAGATGTGGATAGGCGCGGAGTCCCGCTTTGAGGACAGCGATCGTCACCGGCTTTTGATTTCCGTGCGGCGGTCGAATTTGGCACAAGCAATGACAGGAGGAATGGCCATGAACCGTCGCGAGCTTCTTTTGAGTGGTGCGGCAGCCATTGGCGTTGTCGCAGGCGCCACCGCGCTGCGCATGGGCGGAGCCCAGGATGCACGCGCGGCTGAGACTTTCGAGGTTACCAAGACCGAAGCCGAGTGGCGCGCCATCCTGTCCGACGCGGCCTTCAATGTGCTGCGCAAGGAGGGCACGGAATACCCGGGCACCAGTCCGCTTCTCAACGAGCACCGCAAAGGCATCTTCGCTTGCGCCGGCTGCGGCCTGCCGGTCTATTCGTCAGAGACCAAGTTCGATTCCGGCACAGGCTGGCCGAGCTTCTGGCAGGAAATCCCGAATTCCGTCGGCAAGACCGTGGACAGGTCTTTGGGCATGACCCGCACGGAGGTCCATTGTCGCCGCTGCGGCGGCCATCTCGGCCACGTATTCGACGACGGTCCGCCGCCGACCGGGTTGCGACACTGCATCAATGGCGTTGCCTTGACCTTCAAGCCGGCGACGGCGTGAGGACGGCTGCGACCCTGACTTTGTCGGAGCGCGAGAGAACTTCGTAATGGTTGATTTTGCGCATGACCCCGAAAATCGCTTTTTCGGGGTCATGCGCGAGGGCGCCAGGCGGGGGATCCAGCGCGCCTCAATGGCCTCCGCCACCGCCGCCCTGAGCGGCTGGCTTGCGGATCACCAGGGTGAAGAGCCCAAGCGTCGCGAACAAAACCGTCAGCATGAAGAATACGTCCATGAACGACAGCAGCGACGCCTGCTGCTGGACCATGCCTGACAGTTTGGAGATGGCCGCCTTGGAGGCGTCGAGCCCGGCGGTCTGCTCGAAGTTGAGCGTCATGTTCTGCAGCTTCTGCTGCGCAGCGGCACTTCCCCATTGCACGTGCTCGGAGAGCCTGGCGTAGTGGAAGGCATTGCGGTCGATCAGCACGGTGTTGATGACTGCCAGGCCGACGGCGCCGCCGAGATTGCGGGTCAGGTTGAACAGGCCAGACGCATTCTTCAGCCGCTCCGGCGGCAAGGTTCCGAGCGCAATGTTGTTGATTGGCACCATGCAAAGCATCATCGAGCAGCCCCGCAGGATCTGCGGGATCAGCAGTTCATAGAAATCCCAGTCGGCGGTGAGATGCGTCATCCACCAGGTCCCCGTGGCGAAGCCGAAGAAGCCGATCATCATCATGATGCGCGGGTCCATCTTGTTCGATAGGATGCCGGAGATCGGCGCAGTGAAGAACATGGCCAGGCCGCTGACGAACAGCGCCTCGCCGATCATCATCGAATCGTAGCCGCGGATCCGCCCCAGGAACACCGGATAAAGATAGGTCAGACCGTAGAGGCCGATGCCGACGACGAAGGAGAACAGCGAGCCGAAGGCAAAATTGATATTGCTGAAAGCCCTCAGATCGACAATCGGCTCCTCGGCGGTGAACACGCGCCAGAAGAACAGCACCGCGCCGAAGGTCATGATGACGGCGCAGATGAACACCGCCTGATCCTGCAGCCAGTCGTTGTTGGGACCTTCCTCCAGCACATATTCCATGCAGCCGAGGAAGGCGGCCATGCCGGCAAGCCCCCACCAGTCGAACTTGCTGAACAGCTTGAGATTGGGTTTGTCGAAGTCGATCAGCGACCAGGCGGCCGTCGTCACCAGAATGCCGGGCACGACGTTGACCAGGAACAGCCAGTGCCAGGACATGGCATGGCTGATATAGCCGCCGACGGTCGGGCCGATGGTTGGCGCCAGCGTCGCTACCAGGCCGATCATCGGCGATACGATGGCGCGACGCGACGGCGGGAAGATGGTGAAGGCGGCTGCAAAGACGCTCGGGATCATGCCGCCGCCGATGAAGCCCTGCACGGCGCGGTAGACGATCATCTGGTCGATATTGGTTGCGGTCGCCGCCAGCGCGCTGGCCGCGGTGAAACCTGCCGCCGAGATTGTGAACAGCACCCGCGTCGACAGCATCCGGCTGAGGAAGCCCGACAGCGGGATCATCACCACCTCGGCAATCAGATACGCCGTCTGCACCCACGGAATCTCGTCCGAACTGGCGCTCAGGCCCGCCTGGATCTCGGCCAGCGAGGCCGAGACGATCTGGATGTCCAGGATGGCCATGAACATGCCGAACACCATTGCCAGGAAGGCGATGACGCGGCGTGTCGAGATGTGGTCAACCGGCACCGGCATGGCTGGCGTCGGCGCCGATCCTGCAGTTAGGGTTGCGGTCGCCATGACCTTTGCTCCCGGTTCCGCTTTACTTCGATGCCGAAGGCGCCGTGCGGCTGTCGACGGCGACGACGACGCTCAGGCCGGCGCGCAGCTTGCCCGTCTTCAGCACATCCGCGGGCAAGTCGATGCGAACCGGAACGCGCTGCACCACCTTGGTGAAATTGCCTGTGGCGTTCTCCGGCGGCAGCAGCGAGAACACTGCTCCCGAAGCCGGGGCCAGCGACGACACGGTACCCTCGATGTCCTGACCGTCGATCGCGTCGACCGACACTCTGACCTTTTCACCAGGCACCAGCCGGGCAAGCTGGGTCTCCTTGAAGTTGGCGACGATGTAGAGCTTGTCCATTGGCACGATGACGGCGAGCTTCTGTCCGGGGCTGATCAGGTCGCCCTGCTCGACCGAGCGGTTGCCGACCACGCCGTCATAGGGTGCGCGCAGCACGGTGAAGGACAGATCCCGCACCGCCTTGTCGTGGGCAAGCTGCAGCGAGGCCAGCGTGCTTGCCGATTCCGCCCGCTGCGCCTGGAGCACGCCGATATTGGCCTGAGCCGCCGCGATCTGCGCGTCGGCGCCGGCTAGTGCGGCATTGGCTTGCTCGACCGCCGTCTGGGCATCGTCCAACTGGGCCTGGGTACCGACGCGGGTCTTGAGCAACTGGGCGGCACGAACCTGAGCTCGCTTCGCATTATCGGCCGCGGCCTGGTCGGCGGTCTTCTGCGCCTGCGCCTGCTTGAGCGAGGCGCGCGCCGCCTCGGTCTGGGCATCGATGCGGTCGAGCGTCTTGCTCAACGTGGCGATCTGCGCCTCGGCCTGGGCAACGGCTATCTTGTAGTCGCCGTCATCGACGATCAGCAGCGGGTCGCCGGCCTTCACCTGCTGGTTCTCGGTCACTTTGACCTGATCGACATAACCCGAGATTTTTGGCGAGATGAACGCCGTGTCGGCCTGAACATAGGCGTCGTCGGTCGTGATCATGAAGCGCCCGTCGGTCCAGTAATCATAGCCATACCAGGCGCCGGCGCCCAGCAGGGCCAGGCCGATGATGGGCAGCAACATCGAGCGCATTGAGCGCTTCTTCTTGGCGGGAGCCAGCGGGGTGACGTCGGCGGGCTTGAGAGGGGCCTCCGGCGCCTCGATCGCAGGCTGGACCTTGGCACTGGGGAAGGGGCGGACTTCGGCACTGGTGGGCGCGTTCGAGGACATGATATCTCTCTAAATTAACTGGCGCTGAATTTCGTCAGACTGAACCGTTCGGTTCGATCTCGACGTTGACTTAGCGCTTAAAGAGGCCCATATCAAGAGCAATCGAACCGGATGGTTCGAATTATTTACGAGGTGTGACATTATGGCCGAAGCCCCCAAGGCCGCTCCTTTGCCTGATTCAGGCCCATTGCCCAGCGCCGGCAAGAACCAGTGCGATCTGCTGGACAGTCTGCCGCGCGGCCGCCCGGCCGCGGGGCAAGACCCGGTCAAGCGCAGCCAGATCATCGAGGGTGCGCGCCGTGTCTTCATCGACAAGGGCTTCGAAGCCGCGTCGATGAACGACATTACGCGCGAGGCCGGCGTGTCCAAGGGCACCATCTATGTCTACTTCGCCAACAAGGAAGAGCTGTTCGAAGCGCTGATTGAGGAAGAGCGCGGCACGATTTTCAAGAACATGTATGAAGTGCTCGACCAGATTGGCGACCTTCGCCAGACGCTGGTGAAGTTCGGCGTCGTGCTGTCCATGAAGATCACTTCGGCGAGGGTCATCCTGGCGCAGCGGACGGTGATCGGCGCGTCGGAACGCATTCCGGAGCTTGGTGCCCGGTTCTACGAACGCGGCCCGAAGCGTGGCCATGACAGGGTCGTCGTTTTCCTCAACATGGCTATCGAACGCGGCCTGCTGAAGATCGACGACGTCGAGCTTGCCGCCTATCAGTTCACCGAGCTGTGTCTGGCCGGTCTTTTCCGCCAGTGCATTTTCGCCTATCGCACCAAGGCGCCAAGTGCGGCCGAGATCGAACACATCGTCAGGTCGGGCGTCGATGTGTTCCTGAAGGCCTACGGCACCGAACAGCTTGCAGAGCAGGAACGGGCCTCCAGCCCCGCCTGACAGGCTGCCAGGGTCGGTGGCCTATCCGCCATTGGCGGCGAGCACGATCGCCGCACGCAATTCCTCGAGGCCCTCGCTCTTTTCCGACGACGTGGCGAGCACGAAGGGAAATGCCGCCGGGCGTTTCTTGATCTTCTGGAGCGTTTCCTCGATCAGCCGCGGTACCCCCGCCGCTTTGATCTTGTCGGTCTTGGTCAGCACGATCTGATACGACACCGCCGCCTTGTCGAGCAGCGACAGCACCTCGTCGTCCTTGGCCTTGATGCCATGGCGGGCATCGATCAGCACGTAGACGCGCTTCAGCGTCACCCGGCCCTTCAGATAGTCGAACACGAGCTTCGTCCACTCGTCGACCTTTTCCTTCGGCGCCGTGGCGTAGCCATAGCCCGGCATGTCGACCAGGGCCATCGGCGGCAGATCGGCGCCTTCTCCCGAAAATCCGCCAGGCACGAAATAGTTGAGTTCTTGCGTGCGGCCCGGCGTGTTGGAGGTGCGCGCCAGCCCCTTCTGGTTGACCAGCGCGTTGATCAGCGACGATTTGCCGACATTGGAGCGGCCGGCAAAGGCGATCTCGGGTGGACCCTCCGGCGGCAGGAATTTCATCGCCGGCACGCCGCGGATGAAGATCCAGGCTCGCGTGAACAATTCGATGCCGATCGTGGTCTTGTTCAACGCGTTCAAACCGCTGCCTCCAGAAGAAAAATGTTGCTGCCACGAATGGCATCGAGATTGCGGCTGATCTTTTCCACCGGCCAGTGCCACCACGCCAGCGCCAGCAGCCGCCGGATGGTCCTGTCATCGAAGCGCATCTTCACCACTTTGGCCGGATTACCGGCGACAATCGCATAGGCTGGCACATCGTGCGTCACCACCGACTTTGCCGCGACGATAGCGCCGTCGCCGATTTTCACGCCCGGCAGCATCACCGCTTCCATGCCGATCCAGACGTCGTTGCCGACGATTGTGTCGCCACGCACCTCCTTCGACCATGTCGCCGGGTCGAAACCTTCCTCCCAGCCGTGACCAAAGATGTTGAACGGATAGGTCGAAAAGCCGGACATGGCGTGATTGGCGCCGTTCATGATGAAGCGCGCACCCTCGGCGATGGCGCAGAACTTGCCGATGACCAGCCTGTCGCCGATGAACGGATAATGATGCAGCACGCATTTTTCGGCGAATTTGTCGGGTCCGTCAGGGTCGTCATAATAGGTGAAGTCGCCGATCTCGATATTCGGCGCCGTCACCAGCGGTTTCAGAAAGCCGACGCGTGTGTGCAACGGGATCGGATGCTTGATCGATGGATTGGGTCCGGTCATATCGAGCTCCGTCGAGCAACTGCCAGGCAGGTCAAAATAGCGCGATCCGTCCGGCAGTACCAATCGCTTAATCCAGGCGGGCAGCTTGTGCAAAAAGCCCCGGACGAACCGGGGCTTTTTGGTCTCGCATCGTCGGAGCGCCGGCTATTCCGCCGGCGACGGTTTCTTGCGGAACAGCGCGACCAGATTGTCCCACAATTCGATCTTGGCGCCTTGCCGCTTCATGATCACGCCCTGCTGCAGGATCGACAGCGTGTTGTTCCAGGCCCAGTAGATGACGAGGCCGGCCGGAAAACCCGCCATCATGAAGGTGAAGATCACGGGCATCCACGTGAAGATCGCCGCCTGCGTCGGGTCCGGCGGCGTCGGGTTCATGCGCATCTGCAGGAACATCGTCACGCCCATGATCAGCGGCCAGACGCCGATCATCAGCATGTGCGGCAAGGTAACGGGGATCAGCCCGAACAGGTTGAAAATCGATGTCGGGTCCGGCGCCGCCAGATCCTGGATCCAGCCGAAGAACGGCGCGTGCCGCATTTCGATGGTGATGTAGAGCACCTTGTAGAGCGAGAAGAACACCGGGATCTGCAATGCCACCGGCCAGCAGCCGGCGAGCGGATTGATCTTCTCGGTCTTGTAGAGCTCCATCATCGCCTGCTGCTGCTTCATCTTGTCGTCCGCGTATTTCTCGCGGATCTCGAGCATCTTGGGCTGCACCTTCTTCATGTTCGCCATCGACGCATAGGACTTGTTGGCGAGCGGGAAGAACAGCGCCTTGACGATGACGGTGGTGGCGAGGATCGCCAGACCGAAATTGCCGAAGAATTTGTAAAGCGTGTCGATCAGCCAGAACATCGGCTTGGTGATGAAATAGAACCAGCCCCAGTCGATCAGGAGGTCGAACTGACGGATATGACGGTCCTTTTCATAGGCGTTGATCGTCGAAACTTCCTTGGCGCCGGCGAATATCTCCGACTCCACGGTCGTCGATTGCCCGGGAGCGATTGTGACCGGATCGGACAGGAAATCGGACTGGTAGCTGTGCGGATGGGGCCCGCTTTTGAACTCGAAATAAGAGAATTTGGGCTGAAATTCGCCGCCGCCAGGCGGCACCAGGGTCACCGCCCAGTATTTATCGGTGATGCCTAGCCAGCCGTCGGTCGACTTGCCTGGCTTGTATTCCCTTTCCGATTCGACGCTGGAGTATTTGTACTCCTGCAGGCCCTCGCTTCCGGTAACGCCGATCAGGCCTTCGTGCAGCACATAGGTACTGGCGATAGCCGGCTTGTCGAAACGGGTGACGCGGCCATAGTTCGACAGCGTCGCGGGCGCCGAGCCGCCGTTCTGGACCGTGTCGGACACGGTGAACATATACTGGGCGTCGACCGAGAAGGTGCGTTTGAAGGTCAGGCCCTTGTCGTTGGTGAAGGTCAGTGTCACCGGCGTCGCCGGTGTCAGCGTCGCATTGCCGTCGGTCTGCCAGACGGTGTCGGGACCCGGCAGCCTGCCCACATCCGGCGTGCCGGAAAAACCAATCTCGGCGAAATAGCCGTTCGGCAGGGACGCCGGGTTGAGCAACGCGATCTCGGGCGAGGTCTTGTCGACCGTCTCCCTGTAATGCTTGAGCTTGAGATCGTCGAGACGTGCGCCGGTGAGGTTGATCGAGCCTTCGAGGCTCGGCGTGTCGATCTTGACGCGCTTGGTCGAGGCGATCGCCTGGTCGCGGCTAGCCGCGGTGACGGCTTCGCCGCCAGGCGCGCTCGGAATGGCGCCGGGCTGCACCGGTGTTTCGCTGGCGCCCGGACTGGTGCCTTGGGCGGCCTTCTTCTGCTCCGCCACGCGCTGCTCTTCGATGCGGGCGGCTTCGCGCTGCATCTCGCTGCGCGGCATCACATAGAAATATTGCCAAAGCGCCAGGATCAGCACCGACAGTGCGATGGTGATGAAGAAGTTGCGGTTGTTTTCCATCGAAGCCCTTGGCCTATCGTGTTCCACGCAATCTGCGGGAGAGTTCGGCCTTCAACTGGCCGAACGGAGTGGTAAGCACGTCTTCGCGCCCGACGATGACATAATCATTGCCCGGCGCCATGTCATCCGCGGCATGCGTGCGCACGGCCTCTCTGAGCCGCCGCCGGATGCGGTTGCGAACGACGGCGTTGCCGACCTTCCTAGTGACGGTGTAGCCGACGCGCGGCGCCTCGCTGTCGCCGCGGCCCAGGACCTCGACGAGGAAAAGCCGCCCGCGGCGCTTTTCGCCGCGGCGGACAGCCAGGAATTCCGCGCGCTTCAGAAGCCGCTTGGGATGGGCACCCGTTGGCTTGCCGGTTGCGGGCAACGATCTTGTCTCTCGCTTGGTGCTCAGGCGCTGAGACGCTTGCGGCCGCGGTTGCGGCGGGCTGCGACGACGCCGCGGCCACCTTTGGTGGCCATGCGGGCGCGGAAACCGTGCCTGCGTTTGCGGACGAGTTTGGACGGCTGGTAAGTACGCTTCATTTGTTTAAATACCGCGGGGTGCGGCCCTTCTTGATTCTGTCACTTTGTAACAGGAGCTTTGCCGGGCCGGTTTAGGCGCGATCGAAACCGCGCCGGGACGAATGGCCCGAGCGTGAGCGGGCTTATAGAAAGAAGGGTTTTGGAAGTCAATCCAGCGTGTCGGGCCGGCATTGTCGGACCGGCATCGAAGTCTTGCGGCCCTTTGTCCGGCTTCGACCAAGGATGAATTTGGCAAAAAAGCCGCAATCGCCTAATCTCACCCGATCAAGCGATCGTGAAGACGAGCAGTCCCTAAGACAAGCAGCCGTGATGACAGGCAGCCGTGACGACGAGCATGAGTGAAGTCCCAGCAACCGACGAAAGCATCGCCCAGGCGAAGGCGGCCACCCGCAGGGTGCCGCTGGCGCGCGGCCTGTCGACCAAGTTGCTGCTGCTCACCATCGTCTTCGTGCTCTTGGCCGAAATCCTCATCTTCGTGCCCTGGATCGCCAGCTACAGGCTGAGTTGGCTGAAGGAGAGGCTGAGCACCGCCGCCGCGGTTTCCATCGTCCTAGTGCAGGGCGAACCTGCCTCGCTGTCGCGTGCCGCCCAGAACGACGTACTGATGGCGATCGGCGCCAAGGCGATCGCCGTGCGCGACGGCGGCGTCTCGCGGCTTCTGGTCGTGGCCGAAATGCCGCCGCAGGTCGACGAGCATATCGATATCGCCAATGTCGGCATGATCGAGGGTATGACCGGCGCGCTGGACACGCTGTTTTTCGGCGGCAAGCGGATGCTGCGCGTTTTCGGGCCGGTCGGCGACAGCGACAAAGAATTCGAGCTGATCATGCCCGACCACCGCCTGCGCAATGCCATGCTGATCTATTCGCGCAACGTCGCCTTCGTCTCGCTGCTGATCTCGCTGTTCACCGCCATGCTGGTCTACGCCGCGATAGACCTGATCATGATCGGCCCGATCAGGACGATGACACGCTCGATGCTGTCCTTTTCCGAGGCGCCCGACGACCCCGGCCGCATCATTCACCCCGCCGCCCGGGCCGACGAGATCGGCGTCGCCGAACGCGAGCTGTCGCAGATGCAGGAGCGGCTGCAGAAGATGCTGACCGAGCAGAAGCACCTGGCCGATCTCGGCCTGGCCGTGTCGAAGATCAACCACGACATGCGCAACATCCTCGCCTCGGCGCAACTGATGTCGGACCGCCTGCGCCAGGTCAAGGACCCGACCGTGCAGGCATTCGCACCAAAACTGCTGCGCGCGCTCGACCGTGCGGTGTCCTACTCGGAGGGCGTGCTGGCCTATGGCCGCACCCAGGAGCCGCCGCCGTCGCGCCGCAGGCTGCGGCTGCGCCAGCTGGTCGAGGACGTCCAGGGCCTGCTCGACATCGAATGCGGCATCGAATTCGTCAACGCCGTCGATCCGGTGCTCGAGGTCGACGCCGATTCCGACCAGCTGTTCCGCGTGCTCACCAATCTTAGCCGCAACGCCGTGCAGGCGATGGCGGCCGACACCGAGAGCGCCGTGGTGCGCCGCCTGACCATATCGGCCGAGCGCATCGGCAGCGTCAGCCGCATCGTCGTCACCGACACCGGCCCCGGCCTGCCGCCAAAGGCGCGAGAAAACCTGTTCGCGGCATTCCGCGGCTCGGCCCGCAGCGGCGGCACCGGCCTTGGCCTGGCGATCGCCCATGAATTGATCCGCGCCCATGGCGGCACGGTGGAGCTGGTCGAAAGCATCGGCGGCCGCACCACATTCGCGGTCACCATTCCCGACCAGCCGGTCCGGCTCGACCAGGCCCGCAACGGACTGCGCCGCCCGGCGTAACGAACCGTTTCGTTACGGACCGTTTCAATTCGCAAATGGTTGGTCCGAGGCTACGAGCCATCGGCTCGGCCGCCGTGCAACGGCGTCTTTCGTTACGGGCCGTTCCGATTGGCAAATGACTGATCCAAGACGACGACCTATCGGCTCGGCCGCCGCGTGACGCGATCTTGCCTTCGCCGGCCGGCGCATGACGGCAAAACATGACGGCAAAACTTTTGGCCAGGATCGGCTTGCTTTTCGCAAATTCAGTCGCTAGGGAACAGCTCACATTCGCGGCCGGTCGCCAGAATCGGATCGCGGGGCTATGCAAAGCATGGCCTGTTGCGCGCCCGTAGCTCAGCTGGATAGAGCACCAGACTACGAATCTGGGGGTCAGGAGTTCGAATCTCTTCGGGCGCGCCAATAAACTCATGCCTACCCCCGGGAACATAAGTAACAGAATCTACCACCGGTGGCCGGAAAGTCGCGAGGGCTGAGCGCCATCCATGCCAAAAAGGGGATCGTCAGCTAATGCTGCTCAGTCGGCCTGCTTAATCTCCGGGCCCGGTTCAGTCGGCGGGCCTGGCGTGCAATCCTGGCCAGTGCATTCCTGCACGGGATCTTTCGCCGGCGGGAGACAATTTTGGCCTTCACAATGAACGGGCGGCTGCGTTGTTGCGGCTTTATTGTTCTGCGGCACAGGCCGATCCTCAGCGCGAACGGCCGGCATTCCAACGTCGATCATGGCCGTGCACAAGAGCGCAATCCGAAGCAAATTCATTTTCGCCTCCGCAACTGACAGCGAGACGCGGATTATACCTTCGAACTGCGGCCAACATCCTGTCACCCGCGAACGGCGTTAACAGCGCGTTTCATTGCCGGTCGGAAGGGCGTACCGATTGAGATCGAGCGTCGTCCTCTTCCTGGCAAAATAGCGCCAGAAACGGGGCTTTCGGCCAGAGGTGACTGAAGCCAACCTTCCGATTTTCCTGTACACCTGTTCGAAGGGTTCGAGGTGCGTTAGGGCCTCGCATATTCGAGGTTTTCAGTTCTTTCACGGGGGAACGTACATGACGGCATTCAACAGCGTCCGCTTCTGGGTCAAGCCGGGTAGTGAAGACGAATTCGTCGAACTGTTCAGCAGCGCTCCGCGCAATTTCGAGGGATTGCGAAAAATGGCTCTCATCAAATCGGGAGATGGCGCCTTCTTCTCGATTGGAGAGTGGGACACTTTTCAGCACATGGTCGATGCCAGGCACAAAATGCTGGGCAATCTTGATCGGTTCCGCCATACGTTGCAGCAGCTTGAGGGCGGATATACGGATGCTGTTTCCGGCGAGGCTGTCTTCGAAACGGACGGCAGGAGCAGCGGCAGGTCGGTATAGTTTCGCACTTCGAAAAGCTTATGCCGTGCGCCACTTCCCGGCTCTATTACCTAAACCGCACATTCCCCCTGGAAAGCTCTGCCACCGACCTGCATCCCATCAGCCGCATGTCGCGTTCGATCTCGGTTCGCATCAGGCCGAGCGCCCGTTCGACGCCGGCCTGTCCGGCGGCTGCCAGCGGGAAGAGATAGTAGCGCCCGACGCCGACGGCCTTGGCGCCCAACGACAGGGCCTTCAGCACATGCGTGCCGCGCTGGACGCCGCTGTCGATGATCACGTCTATCTTGTCGCCCACCGCGTCGGCAATCTCCGACAGTTGGTCGAAGGGGCTGCGCGAGCCGTCCAGCTGTCTGCCGCCATGATTTGACAGAACGATACCGGTGCAGCCGATGTCGACCGCCTTTCTGGCATCGGCGACGCTCATGATCCCCTTCAGGCAAAACTGGCCGTTCCAGAAGCGGACCATGTCTTCGACGTCCTTCCAATCCAGCGACGGCTCGAGGATCTCGGTGAAATAGCGGCTGATGGAAAGCGCGCCGCCGCCGAGATCGATATGGCCGTCCAACTGCGGCAGGCTGAACTTTTCGTGCGTCAAATAGTCGATAGCCCATCTCGGCTTGATCGCGAACTGCATCATGCCGCCGAGCGTAAGCCGAAAGGGGATGGAAAAGCCGGTCCGCAGGTCACGCTCGCGGTTTCCGCCGGTGACGCTGTCGACCGTCAGCATCATCACGTCGACGCCGGACGTCTTGGCGCGCTCCATCATGGCGCGGTTCAGGCCGCGATCCCTGTGGAAATAGAACTGATAGACCTGCGGCGTCCTGTGCTTGCGGACTTCCTCCAGGCTGACCGTGCCGAGCGACGAGACGCCGAACATCGTGCCGAACTTCTCCGCCGCCGCGGCGACGGCGCGCTCGCCGCTATGGTGAAACAGTCGCTGGAGAGCCGTCGGCGAACAATAGACCGGCATCGCCAGCTTCTGGCCCATGACGGTGACCGACATGTCGACCTGTCCGACGCCGGCAAGGACGTTGGGGACGAGATCGCAGTCCTCGAACGCCGCCGTGTTGCGCCGCAGCGTCGTCTCGTCGTCCGCGCCGCCATCGATATAATTGAAGATCGGACCTGGCAGGCGCTGTTTTGCCAGCCGGCGGAAGTCCTGAAAATTGTAGCAGCTTTGCAATCTCATGAAATCAATCGGGTATATGCCGGGCCCGATGTCAAGCCTGTGCCATTGTCGATCGCCGGCGCTCTCGCCTCAGCCCGCCAGAGCGCCAACCGACTCCCGCTCCACCAGCGGGCATTCGAGCTTGGTGATGGGATAGCGGCCACGACCGGGAGCAGCGGGGACTTCGAGCTGCTCGATCGCCCATTGTCCCATCGCCATATGCGGCAGGATCGACGTCGTCAGCGGCGGGAACAGATGCCGCGCGATCTCCTCGTCGTCATAACCGATCACCGAAATATCCCGGGGGATGTGCAGGCCGGCCTCCTTCAGCGCCTCGTAGCAGCCGATCGCGGTGCGGTCGTTCTGGCAGAAGATCGCGGTCGGCCGGTCCTTCAGCGCCAAGAGCTTGACGGTCGCGGCATAGCCGGCGCTCGCCGACCAGTCGCCTTCGACGACCAGCGCCGGGTCGAACGGAATGTCGGCCGTCGCCAGCGCCCGGCGGTAGCCCTTCAGCCGGTCCTGCGCCGCTTGCATCCAGGGCTCGCCGGTGATGGTGGCGATGCGCCGGTGGCCATGGCCGATCAAGTGGCGGGTGGAGCTCTGGCCGCCGGCGATCTCGCTCGGCACCACGGCGGGGAAGGCATAGTCGGCGGTGTAGCAGTTGAGCAGGATGACCGGAATGTCGAGGCCGTAGAGATAGTCCGGCGCGACGATCTCGCGGGTGAAAATGGTCATGTAGATCAGTGCCGAAATGCCCCGCTTGGTCAGTGCCGCGATGGCCCGGGGCTCCATCACCTCGTCGCCCATGGTCTGCGCCACCAACACTACATTGCCGGCGTTCCACGAGGCTTGCCGCGCCCCTTCAATGGCGACGACCGCCTCCGGGCTGGTCGCCAACTGGTCGACGGCGAAGCCGATCACGCCATCCAGCCCGTCGAATGCTGCAACCGGGGCTCGCAAGGCAGAAAACACGGGCGGCGAATAGCCCAGCGTTCGCGCCGTCTCGATCACCCGCTCTCGGGTTTGCTGCGACAGCCTGATGCCCGGCGTGTTGTTGAGCACGAACGAAACCGTCGCCTGCGAACAGCCTGCCGCCCTGGCGATGTCGGTCATGGTAACGCGGCCCTTGGGGTTTTTCCCCGACGGCTTGCGCCGCCTGGTACCCTGAAGGACCGCATCCCGAAGTGGTTCGTTCACGTCGTTAGTCCCTCGAATTTCGCATTTATAAGGCAAAGCGGCGCTAATAGATATAATCTACCCTCTTACGCGATTTAGTCGCCAATCCCAAGCGGCAGCGACTGGGAAGATCTCTCTTTTGTGGCGAGAAATCCCGATCAACTAATACTCTTTACTAATATCTGGCATCCCTATAACGTCAATCCGTCATGCCCGGACGACATCGGACCGTGCGTGTTCGGAATGCAAGCAAGCCTGGTATCGGACGGTTCCCGTCAGCCGAAGTTCGCCTGCCGTTTCGGGAAATGTCAGACAAATCGGACTATTTACGAACGGCGAATGAGTCTCTAAAGTCGATGATCGCGGCTGGAATGGCGTCGTTCCTCGCTGCCGGAACCCTGAGGAGGAGGGCGTCCAAGCCGCGTCGGCACGTTCATCATCAGCGAAAATTACTAAGTCAAATGGGAGGTTGAATATGAAATCTGTAATACGAAATGCGTCCGTCGCCGCTGCGGCCCTGCTGCTCGGCCTGTCCGCCAGCGCAATTGCGCGGGCCGACGACAAGCCGACACTGGCCTTCGTCGTCAACGGCGCTTCCGATTTCTGGAAGGCGGCCGAAGCCGGCGTCAAGAAGGCTCAAGGCGAACTGCCCAATTACAATCTGGAGCTCAAATATCCGGAGCAGTCCTCGGTCGCCATCCAGCAGCGCCTGATGGACGATCTGGTGACGGCCGGCGTGAAGGCGATCATGGTCTCGGCCGTCGATCCCAAGACGTCGACCGACGGGCTGAACAAGATCGCCTCGGAAACGGCGTTGTTCACCACCGATAGCGACGCACCGCAGACCAAGCGTGTCGCCTATATTGGCTCGTCCAATGTCGATGCCGGCAAGCAGGCGGCAGAGATCGCCAAGAAGGCCATGCCTGACGGCGGCAAGTGCCTCGGCTTCGTCGGCCTGCTCGGCGCCGACAACGCCAAGGAGCGCATCCAGGGCATGAAGGAAGGTCTCGCCGGCACCAAGATCGAATTGGTCGACGTGCGTGGCGACGACATCGATCAGGCTCGCGCCAAGAAGAACGTCGAGGACGCGCTGGTCGCCAGCCCCGACGTCACCTGCATGGTCGGCTTCTATTCCTACAACACGCCGCGCATCTATGAAGCGCTGCGCGATGCCGGCAAGCTCGGCCAGATCACCGTCGTCGGCTTCGACGACGATCCGATCACGCTGGGCGGCGTCAAGGAAGGCACCGTCGCCGCCACCGTCGTGCAGCAGCCCTTCGAATGGGCATATCAGGGCATGAAGCTGATGGCTGCCTATCTCGAGGGCGATAAGTCGGGCATTCCCGCCGATGGCCTGATCATCATCCCGACCAAGATCATCGGCAAGGACGATGTCGACGCCTACGCCGCCAGCCTCAAGGCGATGTCTGGAAACTGAGCAAATTAGGTTGCGCCGGCTCAAGGTTCGCCTTGAGCCGGCGTTCTATTGACGGGCCTCGCGAGGCCCGTCAGTCTGAGACCAAACGGCTCACCGGCTGCTGTCAGGCGTGATGAATTATTCCGACCCATCCATCGTTGCATCCACGGACGCTCCGTTCCTGAGCCTCGACGGTGTGCGCAAGACCTATCCCGGTGTCGTCGCGCTGGACGGATTCTCGATGGACGTAAGGCCCGGCGAGGTCATCGGCCTGGTCGGCGAAAACGGCGCCGGCAAATCGACGCTGATGAAGATCCTCGGGGGCGTGACCAGGCCGGACACCGGCACCATCACCGTCGATGGCGCCGCCCATGACGGGCTGACTGTCGAGGCGAGCATCGGCTCGGGCATCGCCTTCGTCCACCAGGAACTCAACCTGTTCGAAAACCTCGACGTGGCCGCCAATATCTTCTTTGGCCGCGAACCGCTGCGCGCCGGGCCGCTCAAGCTCGTCGACCGCGCCAGGCTGCGAGCGCAGGCGGCGCCGCTGCTCAAACGCGTGGGCGCCAATTTCTCGGCCGATACGCCGGTGTCGGCGCTGTCGCTGGCGCAGCAGCAAATGGTCGAGATCGCCAAGGCGCTGTCGATCGAGGCAAGGCTGGTTATCCTCGACGAACCGACCTCGAGCCTGCCGATCGCCGAAACCGACAAGCTGCTCGGCGTCATCAAGGCGCTGAAGGCAGACGGCATCAGTGTCATTTTCATCTCGCACCGCCTTCACGAGGTCGAGCGCGTCGCCGACCGCGTCGTCGTGCTCAGGGACGGAATGCTCGCCGGAACCTTGCCGAAGAGCGCGATCAATCACGACCAGATGGTCAAGCTGATGATCGGCCGCATGCTGAAGGAGCGCGAGAAGGCCGCGGAATCGGCGCGCCCGCCGGGCTCTGTCGCGCTGTCGGTCAAGGCCATTCGCACCGCTGCCTATCCCGACCGGCCCGTCGACCTCGATGTCAGGCATGGCGAGATCCTCGGCCTCGCCGGTCTCGTCGGCTCCGGCCGGACGGAGCTGGCGCGCGTCCTGTTCGGCATCGACAAGAGCTTTGGCGGCTCGTTCCAGCTTGACGGAAAAGATCTGGTTCTTGGTTCGGCCGCGGACGCAGTGGCCAACGGTATTTTCCTCGTCCCCGAGGATCGCAAGCTGACCGGCATCCTGCTCGACCTTTCGATCGCCCAAAACATCTCGCTGCCCAATCTGCCGGCGCATTCGCGGCGCTCGCTGGTCTCGGCCGGCGCCGAGGCCGCCACCGCCGAGAAGCAGAAGACCGATCTCGGCATCAGGGCGCCCTCCGTGCAGACGCGTACCGGTACGCTGTCGGGCGGCAATCAGCAAAAGGTCGTGCTTGCCAAATGGCTGGCGATGAAGCCGAAGGTGATGATTCTCGACGAACCGACCCGCGGTATCGACATCGGCGCCAAGGCCGAGATCTACGGGCTGATGCGGGCGCTGGCCGACGCCGGCGTCGCCGTGCTGATGATCTCCAGCGACATGGAGGAGGTGATCGGCGTTTCCGACCGCATTGCCGTCATGCATGAAGGCCAGATCTCGGGCATTCTCGACAAGGACCGGTTCAGCCAGGAAAACGTGCTGCTGCTGGCGGTCGGCAAGCAGCCGAAGTAGTTCGCAGGCACTGGGAGAAGACGATGAGCAAGAAAGATCTCGGCCTGCTGATCCTGATCCTGGTGGTCGGCGCGGTGGTGGCAATCATCAACCCACGCTTCCTGCTGCCGATCAATCTCGCCAACACCTCGAACCTGATCGGGTTGTTCGGCATCCTGTCGATTGGCCAAGCCTTCGTCATCATCACCGGTGGCATCGAATTGTCGGTCGGCTCGGTGGTTGCGCTGCTCGGCGTGCTGTTCATCGACTTCATCGCCACGCGCGGCATGGCCTGGCCGGTCGCCCTGCCGCTGATCCTGGTGCTCGGCGGCATCATCGGGCTGGCGCATGGCTGGCTGATCACCCGGCTCAAATTGCAGCCTTTCGTGGTGACTTTGTGCGGCCTGTTGATCTATCGCGGCGTGGCGCGCTTCTACACCGCTGACGGCACCGCCGGCTTTGCCTTCGGACAGAACTTCCCGGAACTCGAGTTCCTGACGGCGGGGCGGTCCTGGGGCGTGCCGAACAGCTTCATCGCGCTGATCGTCATCGCCGTCGTCATGTGGGTGGTGCTGCACCGGTCGGTGTTCGGGCGCTATCTCTATGCCATCGGCAAGAACGAGGAAGCGGCAAAATATTCCGGCATCCGCACCGGCCGCATCGTCATGGCCGCCTATCTCATCTGCGGCGTGCTGACGGCGCTGTCAGCTATCTATTTCGCCATGTACACACGCTCGATCTCGCCGGCGAGCCACGGCCAGTTCTACGAGCTCTATGCCATCGCGGCCGCGGTGCTCGGCGGCTTCTCGCTGCGTGGCGGCGAAGGCTCGCTGATCGGCGTCCTGCTCGGCACCGTGCTGCTGCAGGAGCTGCAGAACCTCGTCAACCTGCTCGGCATCCCGTCCTCGCTCAACTTCGCCGTCATGGGCGGGGTGATCCTCATCGGCGTGCTGGTCGACCAGCAATGGGGCGTGTTCAGGGCGCGGCGGCGGATGCTGGAAGCCACACGCAAGGGCGTGGCGGGTGCTGCCGCTGAGTGACGCAAAAATAGCTGGATGAAATACGCCGACGGCCATGGCAGGTGGCGTGAAAGAGTCAGCCGGAGCTTCGCGACAGCAGTTCAGGTCGGTCTCTATTTGGAACGAAACCCGTATCTGAGCGTTTATTTAAGCTTTGCTACGCGGAGGCGTTCCATGCCCACGAATCCAGTTAGTACCGCCAAAGTAGGAACTCACCCCCTCCACCCGATGCTGATACCTTTTCCTGTCGCGTTTCTTGTCGGTGCGTTTGTCACCGACCTGGTTTTCTGGGGGACTGCCGATGCCTTCTGGGCACGGGCATCGATGTGGCTGATCGGGGCAGCCATCGTAATGGCCCTTCTCGCTGCGACAGCC
Source organism: Mesorhizobium sp. M0768 (assembly GCF_040320195.1). Classification (NCBI taxonomy): domain Bacteria; kingdom Pseudomonadati; phylum Pseudomonadota; class Alphaproteobacteria; order Hyphomicrobiales; family Phyllobacteriaceae; genus Mesorhizobium; species Mesorhizobium sp. M0768. The sequence goes on from NZ_JAMYPD010000007.1 coordinate 185,364, forward strand.
GGTTTTATCGACTTCCTCAACGAGCCGCGCATTCGCGCCTTGTCCGACGCCTGGTACCACATGCTGGGCAACTTGACCGCGGTCGTTGTGGCACTGATCAATTTCTACCTTCGCTATGCGCAAGGCGCCGAAGCCGCGGTCCGCCCATGGGGTGCGCTCTTGTCGTTCATAGTGGTCTGCATACTGCTGTTCACCGGCTGGAAGGGCTGGGAGATGGTGTATCGGCACCACGTTGCAGTTCTGGATACACCAGCGGATGCGCCAGCGAAGCCGTCGACAACCACTGCCACGGATACTCGTCACGCTGGTCGGGACCGGCACGCCGCATGAGGCCATAATCCCGAGAAGTGGATACCGGTTTCTAAAAAAGATATCGGTTAGACAAGTAGCGCCCATACCGAATGCATCGGATGGGCTCTACTTTAGATAAGGCCCGACATGTCGGAGAAGGCCATGGCCTTGCGCAGCACCTCGGCGAAGCGCTCGCCGGCGGCTTCACGAGGGCCGCTATTGTCGATCGAGGTGACACCCGGTCCGGACAGCGCCACATTGGCACTGCGCGCCAGCCGTGCCAGCACTTCGCCGCGCGATTCGCGACCCCGCAATGCCAGCCGCTCGGCCAGGATATCCGGTGTAGCCGTTATCTCGACGACCGCCAGATTGGCGTAGCGCTCCCGCAGCGCCGGGATGATCGCGCGCGAGACGTTGGCGATCGCGACACGGCCGTTTGAGACCGACCAGTCGACTTCGGCCGGGATGCCGTAGCGCAGGCCATGCGCCTCCCAGGAAATGGCGAAGGCACCATCCGCTTCGGCCTCGACGAAGGCAGCATCGGCGAGCGTATCGTGATCCTCGGTGGCCGCATCGCTCGGCCGGGTGATCACCCGGCGCACGAACTCCAGCCGGCTCTCGTCGGCAAACACGGCGCGCGCATAGCCGATCACCGTGTCCTTGCCGGCACCGCTCGGCCCGACGACGGCGACGAAGACACCGTCGCGGATCGGAAATCCGATAGCGGACAATTCACGCTCGACCGATGCCGACACCATCATGCGACCCGGCGTCCCTGCCGCCAGACCGTGCGGACGACCGGGACATGGTCGTCGACGCGCACGCGAACCAGATCGGCGCGCCGGCCGGGCTCGATGACACCGCGATCGGTGAGGCCGACCGCCTCGGCCGGGTTCTTCGAGACCATCGCCACCGCCTGTGGCAAGGAAATGCCCTCGACCACGTCGCCGAGGAAGAAGGCTGACTGGATCAGACTGAACGGAATGTAGTCCGACGACAGGATATCGAGCAGGCCATCGCCGGCCAGCGTGCGGGCCGAGACATTGCCCGAATGTGACGCGCCGCGCATGACGTTCGGCGCGCCCATCAATACGCCGAGCCCTGCCTCTTTTGAAGCCCGCGCCGCCTCCTCGGTGGTCGGGAACTCGGCGACGCGCACACCTTGCGCGATCGCTTCGTCGACATGGCCGACGGTTGCGTCGTCATGGCTGGCGAGCACGATGCCGCGCTCTTGGCAGGCAGCGGCGATGAAGCTGCGGTTCGGGCTCGAATTCCTCGCCGATTCCGCCATCCGCTTTTCGCAGAATTTCTGGAAATCGCGATCGGTCAGCTTCAGCTTGCGCTGGTAGTAATAGGCGTAGGTTTCCAAATTGACGAACTGGCGCTGTCCGGGCGCATGGTCCATCAGCGACGCCAGCCTGACCCGCTCGTCGCCGTCGAAATTGGCGAAGGCCGTGAGGCAGTCCGGCGCCGAAACCTCGCAACGCAGATGGAGGAAATGGTCGGCCCTGAGCCGGTCCTGCTGCACGCTGTCCTCGATCGCGTCGGCCAGCTTGCGTATGTCGGCGGCCGTCAGGTCGGCATCCTCGTCCATGCCGACGCGCAAGGCGTCGAGCACAGTGGTGATGCCGGCGGTCGCCACCTGCGCGTCATGGGCGAGCACAGCTGCGATCGGGTTCCAGCGCACTTTCGGCCGTGGCGCGTAATGGCCTTCGAGATGGTCGGTGTGGAGCTCGACCAGGCCAGGGATGATGAAGTCGCCGCCCATGTCCTCGCCGCTGCGGCCAGCGCCGGGATCGATGGCGGCGATCATGCCGTCGCGCAGCACGATCGACCCTTCGACGATCTGGTCGGCCAGCACAATACGGGCATTGTCAAGAACGGTCTCGGCAGTCATTTCAGGCAGTCCTTGCAGCATTTTGCAGCCAATTGAAAATGAATTGGCGTCGCACCATGCGGTTAAAGCAAATAGTCATTTAGGCGGTTCTTCTGGCCGGGCGGCGCCCGAGCGCGTGATGGGACAGCACCATGAACGGAGCGCCCGGTTCAGTTTCCACAAACAGCGTCAACGCGTCCACCGCCACCGGCCGTTGCAGCACGTCCGCAAACAGGCTGTCGATTGCTAGGCGAAGACGAGGGCTTTCCTGTGACGACACCCGGCCGGACAGCGTCATATGGAAGCGAAACGTCTCGAAGACATAGGGATAGCCCCACTGGCAGAGATTGCGGAACTCGTCGGGCTTCAGCGAATCGGGGCTGCGCCGTTCGATCTCGGCTTCCGTCAACGGCGCGCGGAAGCGGTCGAAGTCGCGCACCACGTCATCGGCGAAGCGGTTGAGCGCCGGCAGCGGTGCTTCCGGCAACAGCGCGAAGAAGCCGTCGATCTGGCTGACGACGAGGCGCGGGATCGTAACCACCGGCGTCGCCTCGGCAAAATCGTCGAGTGCTGCACGAAGCGACGTTTCCGTCTCGTTGGAGGCCAATCTGAAGGGCGCCTTCAGTGTCGCATGAAAGCCATAGCGGCGCGCCGAGGCGGTATGGAAGGCAACTTCTGCCGCCGACAACTCGCCCGCAGCCTCGACCGGCTTTGTGGCGGCACCGAATGGGTCGCGGCCGAGCCAGTTGGCGGCGATCCGTGCCAGCGGTTCGTCTTGTCGGGGGGTGAAATAGATCGCGTAGCGCATCGAAAGTCCTCGTCAGCCCCGCTGCCATAGGTGATTTCCATGACGAATTGACGAAGCTTTGCGGCGTTTTCGGTAACAAAACCACACAGCCGGGTCGTTAGCCGACGATTTTTCGCTTGGACCAGCGGTTGGGGCGAAGGGGAAATGGTTAGGCCTTCATCAGCCATTCGTGCTCGGGCGCGTTGTGGAATTTCCACGTCCGCTTCGGTCCGGCCATGACGTTGAGATAATAGAGATCATAGCCGTGGCAGGCTGCGCAGGGGTGATAACCCTTGGGGACCAGCACGACGTCGCCGTCCTCGATCGCCATCGCCTCGTCGAGCGAACGAGCACCGTTCTCGTCGGCATCGGTGTAGACGCGCTGGAAAGCAAAGCCCTGCGGCGGGTTGAGGCGGTGGTAATAGGTTTCCTCGAGATAGGATTCGGCCGGCAGATTGTCCTGGTCGTGCTTGTGCGGCGGATAGCTCGATGTGTGGCCGCCGGGCGTGATGACCTCGACCACCAGCAAGGAATCGGCCGGCCTGCCCTCCGGCAGGATGTTGGTGACATAGCGCGTGTTGGTGCCTTTGCCGCGAACCTCCTGGCGGAGATCGTCAGGTCCGATGACACGGACCGGCAGACCGCCGCCCAGTCCTGGCGCCGAGCAGACGGCAAGTTCGAGATCGGTATCGGCGCTCACCGACCACTCCGACCCCTGCGGCACATAGACCGACCACGGCTTGCCCTCGAACGGCGACATGCGTTCGCCGAGCAAGCCGAGATCCTTGCCGCCGGCCTTGGCCTTGCCCTTGCCGGTGACGAACACCAGGCAGACCTCACGATCCGCGGTTTGCCCGGAAGCGCTCTCGCCGGGCCTGAGCCGATGCAGATCGAAGCCGACATAGGTCCAGCCGGCGTTTTGCGGCGTCACATGAGCGACGCGGCCGTGGCCCTTATTGGCTTTGACGAGCAGCTTCGACATGGTCATTCCTTCGGTTCGGCGTCCGCCGATGACTTGTCCTCGTCAGCCGGCTTGTAGAGATAGAAGAATTGCCAGACGGCATAGCCGGCGAAGCCGAGCGCGATCACGCCCCAGAACGGCGTGCCGGTGGCGAATTCGATCACCGACCAGACCAGGCAGACCGCGACAACGGCAACGCGCCGCCACAGCGGCCGGAAAAACGGGTGCTCGGAGTCTTTCATCGGATCACCCCCGGCATCGGATCAGCCCTTCCTCGCGAGCCTCAAGCATTGGGAAAGCCTTTTGTCTCCACCGTATAGCCGGCCGCTGTCATCACCCGCATCAATTCCTTGTAGCCGACCTGCGCCATCTTGAGCGGCGGGTTCTTCTTCGGATCCTGCTCGGCCTCGACCACGAACCAGCCCTCATAGCCATGGTCGGCGAGCCTCTGGACGATGGCGCCAAAGTCCAAGGAGCCATCTCCCGGCACGGTGAAGGCACCAAGCGCCACCGCATCGAGAAAGGATTGCCTGCTACGATCCAGCTTGTTGATCACCTCCATGCGTACGTCTTTCACATGCACGTGGTTGATGCGCCGGTGGTGGTTATCAATAGCGCGCAGCACATCGCCGCCGGCAAAGGCCAGGTGACCCGCGTCAAGCAGCAATGGAATGCCTTCTCCCGAATAGCGCATGAAGGCATCTAGCTCTGGCTCGGTCTCAACTACTGCCGCCATATGATGATGGTAGGAGAGCGGCATGCCTTGCTCTGCACACCATTCGCCGAACTGCGTGAGCCGCCGGGCGTAGGCTTTCATTTCCTCGTCCGAAAGCCTGGGCTTGCTGGCGAGCGGCTTCGAGCGGTCGCCCTGGATGGAGCGGCCGACTTCACCATAGACGATGCATGGCGCGTTCACCGCCTTGAACAGGTCGATCATCGGCTGGATACGATCCTTGTTCTTCGCCATGTCTTCGTCGACCAGCGTCCCCGAGAACCAGCCGCCGCAAAGCGTCACGTCGGCCTCTTTCAGGATCGGCAGCATGATTTGCGGATCGTTGGGAAAGCGGCGGCCCATTTCCATTCCGGTAAAGCCAGCCGAGCGCGACTGGCGCAGGCACTCCTCCAGCGACACATCATCGCTGAGTTCGGCAAGATCGTCGTTCCACCATGCAATGGGGGACATGCCCAGTTTGGCTTTCAAGTCGTCACTCCAGTTTCAGACATTCGAGGCGCGTTCGCGGATGGCTAAAGAACCCGCCCGCCCAGCGCTTCCTCGTATTTCTTGCGCGCGGCATTCACTTGCGGCCGTGCCGAGACTTCCGGCACTGCGACATCCCACCAGCTTCCACCGGCCTCGGTCGAAACCAGCGGGTCGGTGTCGATGACCAGCACCGTCGTTCGCGTGTTCTTCTTCGCTTGCGCCAGCGCCGTTTCCAGCCCGGCGACCGACGGCACTTTTTCGGCAATCGCACCCATGCTCGCAGCGTGCGCGGCGAAGTCGATCTCGGGCAAGGTTTCGTGACGGGCGTCCTTCAGCAGATTGTTGAAGTTGGCGCCGCCGGTCGCCATCTGCAACCGGTTGATGCAGCCATAGCCGCGGTTGTCGAGCAGCACGATGGTCAGCTTGAGGCCGAGCATCACCGAGGTCGCGATCTCGGAATTGAGCATCAGGTAAGAGCCGTCGCCGATCATCACCACGACCTCTTCGTCCGGCTTGGCCATCTTGACGCCAAGCCCGCCGGCGATTTCATAGCCCATTGTCGAGAAGCCGTATTCTGCGTGGTAGGAGCCGGGGGTACCCGCCTGCCATAGCTTGTGCAATTCGCCGGGCAAGCCGCCGGCGGCATGAAGCAGTACCACGCCGGAGCCCATGGCGCGCTGTACTGCGCCGATCACTTGCGCGTCGGACGGATAGGCGGCATTGGTCGACGCCGTCACCTTGTCGGCATCCGCTTGCCAGTTCTTCTTGCCCGTGATCGCATTGTCGGTCCAGCCTGAAGGGGCTTTCCAGCCTTTCAGCGCCGCAGCGAGTTCGGCGAGCCCTTCCGCCGCATCGGCGACCAGCGGCAGCGCCTGGTGCTTTCCGGCGTCAAAAGGCTGCACGTTGAGCCCGATGATGGTCCTGCCGGCATGCTTGAACAATGCCCAGGAGCCGGTGGTGAAATCCTGCAGTCTGGTGCCGACGGCAAGCACGACGTCGGCCTCTTCGGCCAGCCTGTTGGCCGCCGAAGTGCCGGTAACGCCGACCGCGCCCATGTTCAACGGATGATCGTCCGGGAGCGAGGATTTGCCGCCTTGCGTCTCACAAACTGGAATGCCGGCGCCTTGCACCAGTTTTGCCAGCTCCTCGGACGCCTGCGAATAGAGTGCGCCGCCGCCCGCGATCACCAGCGGCTTTTTCGCTGCTTTGAGTACCGCGACTGCGGCCGCCAGTTCGTTGCGGTCCGGGCGCTGCCGTCGCGGCGTCCAGAGTCGCTCGGCAAAGAAACTCTCGGGGTAGTCATAGGCCTCGGCCTGCACGTCCTGGCACAGCGCCAGCGTCACCGGGCCGCATTCGGCGGGATCGGTCAGCACCTGCATGGCGCGGTTGAGCGCCGGCACGATCTGCTCCGGCCGCGTGATGCGGTCGAAATAGCGCGACACCGGGCGGAGGCAGTCATTGACCGTCGCCGTGCCATCGGAAAAATCCTCGGCCTGCTGCAGGACGGGATCGGGAATGCGATTGGCGAAGACGTCGCCAGGCAGAAACAGGACAGGCAACCTGTTTACATGCGCAAGTGCCGCAGCGGTCACCATGTTGAGCGCGCCGGGGCCGATCGAACTGGTCGCGGCCATGAAGCGGCGGCGGAAATTGGCCTTGGCGTAGGCGATCGCCGCATGCGCCATTGCCTGCTCGTTATGGGCACGGAAGGTCGGCAGTTCGTCGCGAACCTGGTAGAGCGCCTCGCCGACGCCGGCGACATTGCCGTGGCCGAAGATCGCCCAGACTCCGCCGAAGATCGGCACTTTCTTGCCGTGCATCTCGGTCATCTGTCGGGCAAGAAAGCGGGTCAGCGCCTGCGCCATCGTCAGGCGGATTGTCTTGGTCATGTCGGTTCCTCCGCAGTGCTTATGTCGCGCCTTCTTATGCTGCTTTGCGACCGCGCGCGGCAAGCCATGCCTCGGTCAGTTTTTCGAAACGCGATGCCATGTCGGCCACCGCCTCCTCGTCCGACATCTTGCCGGCAAGCCATTGTTCGGCCGCGTTAATGAAGATGGTGCGGCCGACAGCGAAGCCTTTGACGATAGGCGCCTTGGCGGTGGCGGCGAAGGCCGCTTCCAGCTCGTCCTGCGGCGCTTCCAGGCCAAGCAGCACAATTCCACGGCACCACGGATCGTGCTTCAGGATCACCGCTTCGATCTTTGCCCATGCGCCGGCCGATGCCTGCGGTTCGAGCTTCCACCAATCGGGCTTGATGCCGAGTGCGTAGAGTTCCTCGAGCGCGCGCGGGATGGTCATGTCGTCGAGCCTGCCGTGCTTGCCGGCGATGATCTCGACCAGAAGTTCTCTGCCCATTTTCCGCGCGGCCTCGAACAAAGCGCGCAGTTTCTGCTGCTGTTCGCTCTTCAGCGCCGCGGGATCGTCTGGATGATAGAAGCACAGGCACTTGATGCAGTGGTCGACCGGCCATTCGGTCAGTTGCGAACCTATGTCTTGCGAGAACTCGAAGCGAAGCGGCCGCGAACCCGGCAACTCGACCGGCCGGCCGAGCCAGGCGAAGGAATGGTGGGCGAATTCGAACATCGCCTCGCGTCCGTATTTTTCGTCGAGCAGCATGCCGTAGCCGGCGCGGCCAGCCGCAACCTTGGCCGCAGCCTTGACCGTCAGCACCTTGAAAGCCGGGATTCGCGACGGATCGGCGCCGGCTTTTGCCGCGACATCCTCCAGCTGGACGCGGTGGTCGCAGGCGAACGCCATCAGCGAGGGGATGTCGCGCCGGCGCGTGGTCGCCCAATGGATGTGATTGATCGCCTCGTCCTTGCGCAGCGCCAGATGCTTGCTGCCGTTTTTCAGGAAGAACTGCAATTCCTCGAAAGTCGGGTATTCCGGTGCGCAGAGGAGCCGCGACACGGCAAAGGCGCCGCAGGCATTGGCCCAGGTCGCCGCCGTCGCCAGGCCTTCCTCGCCGAGCCAGCCGCGCAGGAAGCCCGACATGAAGGCGTCGCCGGCGCCGAGCACATTGTAGACCTCGATTGGAAATCCCTTGCCGACGATACCGTCCTCGAGGTCGTCGCTGATCGGCCCGTCATAGACGATGCAGCCCATGGCGCCGCGTTTCAGCACGATGGTTGCCGCCGACAGCGAGCGGATGGTTTTCAGCGCGCTCAGGCAATCGTCTGCGCCCGAGGCGATCATGATTTCCTCTTCGGTGCCGACGATGAGATCGCAATCGGGCAGCACCGTCTTCAACTGCGCCGAGACGCGGTCGGATTTCACATAGCGCTCGAAGCCTTCGGCGTGGCCGGCGAGACCCCAGAGGTTGGGGCGGTAGTCGATGTCGAACACCACCTTGCCGCCCTTGGCTTTCATGACACGGATCGCCTTGCGCTGGGCGGCGTCGCTGTTGGGCCGTGAAAAATGCGTGCCGGTGACGACGACCGCGCGTGCCGAAGCGATAAACGCCTCATCGATATCGTCTTTCGAAAGCGCCATGTCGGCGCAATCGCTGCGATAGAAGATCATCGGCGAGACGCCTTCATCCTCGACCGACAGCAGCACCAGGGCGGTCAGCCGCTCCGGATCGGTCTTGAGGCCTTGGACCGAAACGCCCTCGCGGGTCAGCTGCTCGCGGATGAAGCGGCCCATCTGCTCATTGCCGACGCGGGTGAGCAGCGCCGAGCGCAGGCCGAGCCTGGCAGTACCGACCGCGATATTGGCCGGACAGCCGCCGACCGACTTGGCAAAGGAAGTAATGTCCTCGAGGCGCGAGCCGATCTGCTGACCATAGAGATCGACGGAAGCGCGGCCGATGGTGATAATGTCGAGCGGCGCATGTCTCGCTTCCACGGCTTCGCCCATTCGAACCTCCCATCGGCTTTGTTGTTTTGGGTAACACGCGCGAGCGGCAGCGTGGCGCCGGCAATATGAAATAATAATTCCAATCCATAGTCAATATGGAACGAGCATTCCCAAGGCTGAAAAGTGCTGTGCAAGGCTCGCGCGTTCAGAAACTTTGAAGTCAGACGAACGTCAAGTGTCTACCACTGAAACCAGCTGATTTACCAAGGAAGCGGGCCATCATCGTTGAAGTACCCGGCGGTCGGGCCATCGGCGTCCAAGGTCGCCAGGTGAATGACGATCTCGGCCGCCTGCTGCACCGTGCGGTGACCTTTATACCCGTTGAGATCGGTGGCAGTGTAGCCGGGCGCCGCGGCGTTGACCTTGATGCCTTGCGGCGCGAGCTCCCTGGCGAATGCCACCGTGATGGCGTTCAAGGCTGTCTTGGAGCTGCCGTAGCCCATCATGTTAACGGCGTGGTTCGCAGTGGCGGGATCGAGCGCCCGGCCGATGGACCCGGTGGAGCTGCTCACCATCACGATCCGGGCAGCAGGTGCTGCTAGCAGCAGCGACAGGAATGCCTGGGTCACGCGGATCGGGCCGAAGACATTGACGTCGTAGGTGGCCTGATGTCGGCGATCCGCTGCTGGCTCGGCGGCAGGTCGTAATTGATGGCGACGCCGGCGTTGTTCACCAGCACGTCGAGGCAGGGGCTGGCCTGCCTGAATGCCTCGGCTGCCGCCTTCACACTGTCATCCCGCGTGACGTCCAGCTCAAGCCACTCCACGTCGAGGCCTTCGGCGCGCAATGCCTGCGCCGCCGCCATGCCGCGTTCGGCGCTCCTGGCGCCGAGCCAGACCTTGAAGCCCTTGGTCGCCAGTTGCCGGGCGATTTCACGGCCTATACCCTTGTTGGCGCCGGTCACCAGCGCGCTTTTCGATGTCGTCATATCGGTGTCTCCATGTTTGCTGTGGAAGACCCACAAATGGCGCGAGACAGCGGGCGCCGCGCGCCGGAAATTCTCCGGTTCTTGCCTAATCCTCTCACGCTGTTGCGCAGCCGGTGCGAATGCGCGATGCTGGCGCAATGAGCGAAGCGCTGCAGGAGTTGATCGAGATCGCCAGCCGCCATGCGCGCGGGCGAAGAACAAGAACGGCGATTCCCCGCGTTTCGATCGGCCGCAGCGAAGTCGCCACGGCGCCAATACCAGGGGTGTGGGGGTCGGGGATCTTATTCGTACTGCAGGGCGCGAAGACGGTTCTGATCGGCGACCGGGCTCTTCGTTACAATCCGGCCAGCTATTTCATCTATACTGTCGAGACGCCCACCATCAGCCAGATACTCGAAGCGAGCGCGGCGCGTCCTTACCTGGCCATTGGCTTGACCCTTGACCTGCAGGCCGTCGCCGCGCTCCTCGTCGAGCACGCGCCGGCCCTCAGTGGCGACAGTTTCTCCACCTCTCCCGCTGATGACGACCTGCTCGACGCGTTGCGTCGAATGATGCGGCTGCTTGACCGGCCAGCGGAGATTCCCGTGCTCGCGACCATGATCGAGCGAGAGATGCTGTTTCGGCTCCTGCAAGGCCCCCAAGGCGGAAAGCTCCGTGAACTTGCGCGCGCCGATGGCCATCTGTCCCGGATTGGCCGGGCGATCGCCTGGATCCGTTCGCATCCCCATCAGCCGGTCCGGGTCGGCGATCTGGCCGAGATTGCCCGTATGAGCAGTGCTGCGTTTTATCGTCACTTCAAGGCGGCGACGGCCATGAGCCCAATCCAGTATCAAAAGCAAATCCGCTTGCTGGAAGCCCGCCATCTGCTGATTGCCCAGCCGGGCAACGTCGCACGTGTCGCCTTCGCCGTCGGCTATGAGAGTGCTTCCCAGTTCAGCCGGGAGTATGCCCGCCAGTTCGGGTCGCCGCCCGCACGCGACGCAGCGCGGCTTTCGGCAGAAGGCGAAACGGCAATAGAGGTGATCTAAGGCTTGCGCTTGCGGCCGCTGTCGCGCCGCTTCTCGCCGACCGCGACGGTCAGCGCCATAGCCAAAGCCATCGTCGCCGACAGCGAGCGGAAGCCGGCGAAATCGGCCTCGGCGACCTCGAACCAGACCCTGGCGAATTGGGCGAGTGGCGAAAAGGAGCTGTCGGTAATCGCCACGATCGGCACGCCTTGCTCCGAAATGACGCGCGCCTCCTCGATGGTGGCCGGGGCATAGGGCGAAAAGCTGATGGCGATCACGGCGTCCCTTGGAGAGGCAAAGCCGATCATCTCTGCATTGAGGCCGGCGGCCGATTCGATCAGCTGGTTGCGGATCTTGAGCTTGCCCAATGCATAGGCGATATAGGAGGCGACCGGGTAGGAGCGCCGCTTGGCCAGCACGTAAATGGTTTCGGCCTTGGCCAGCACGGTGATCGCATCTTCGAAATGGTCTTCATTCAGCGTGCGCGAAATGTCGTTGAGCGAGGTACTGGCTGCGGCAACAAAACCGTCGAAAATCGCGCGGTGGCCGGCGCCTTCCTCGGCCTTGGCGCGCAATGCCGCCAGCCTTTCATCATAGGATGAGTTGCGCTCGCGCAGGCGCTCGCGAAACACCAACTGCAGGCTGGTGAAACCATCAAAACCAAGCTGCTGGGCAAAGCGGATCAGGGTCGAAGGCTGGACACCGGCGGAAGCGGCGATGCTGGCAGCGGTGCCGAAGGCGATATCGTCTGGGTTGTCGAGCGCATAGGCGGCGATCTGGGCGATACGTTTCGGCAGGCTCTGACGCCGCTCCAGTATCGTCGCCCGCAGCGTCTCGAAATCGCGCGGCACCCGTTCGTCCATCGTCGCTCCGCCCAGGCTCATCGTCTGGTTCCCTCTGTGGCCCATCATAGCGGGCCTGTGCAAGAACACCATAAAAAATGAGACAAGCGTTCCATCTGCAGACAAAATGGACTAATTCATCCACACAAATTTTGCGCACAGGGAGGCAAGCGGATGGTCGGGGTAGGTCTTATCGGCACGGGTTTCATGGGCAAGTGCCACGCCATTGCCTGGAACGCGGTCGGCACCGTCTTTCCCGATGTGGCCAAGCCAAGGCTGGTCCATCTGGGCGAGGTCAACGAGGATCTTGCCAAACGCCGTGCCAGCGAATTCGGCTTCGCCAAGGCGTCCGGTGACTGGCGCGCTGTCGTCGACGACCCGGATGTCGATGTCATCTCGCTGACCACGCCGAACCAGTTCCACCCGGAAATGGCCATCGCCATCCTCGAAGCCGGCAAGCATCTGTGGTGTGAAAAACCGATGGCGCCGAATTTTGCGGAGGCGCAAGCAATGGCTGCGGCGGCCCAAAAGTCCGGCAAGGTCGCCGCGCTGGGCTATAACTACATCCAGAACCCAGCGATCCGCCATATCGGGGCGCTGCTCGACGAGAAGATCATCGGCGAGGTCAACCATCTGCGTATCGAGATGGACGAGGACTTCATGGCCGATCCGGAGGCGCTGTTCTTCTGGAAGCACGAGGCGGCGTCCGGCTACGGCGCGCTCGACGATTTCGCCGTGCACCCGCTGTCGCTCATCGCCATACTGTTCGGCCGCGTTGCCCGCGTCATGTGCGACATGGCCAAACCCTATGCCGACCGCCGCGTCGCCTCGGGCGGGCGCCGCGCGGTCGAGACCTACGACATCGCCAGCATCCTGATGCATCTCGAAAACGGCATCGCGGGCACGCTGCTGGTCAACCGTTCGGCCTGGGGCCGCAAAGGCCGGATCGCCATCCAGATTTTTGGCTCGAAGGGCTCGATACTGTATGACCAGGAGCGGATGAATGAGTTCCAACTCTATTTGACGGCCGACCGGCCGACCGAGCAAGGCTATCGCACCATCCTCGTGGCGCCGCATCATAAGCCTTATGATGCCTTCCTGCCGGCGCCCGGCCACGGCCTTGGCTTTAATGACCTCAAGATTATCGAATGCCGGGAACTGTTGACGCGACTTGCCGGCAAGCCGGCGCGGATCATCGATTTCGACGAAGGCCTGGAGATCGAGCGCACGGTGCACGCGATGGCGCGCTCGTTCGCGGAACAGCGCTGGGTGGAGGTGCGGTAGTAAGCCCGCGCTGGTCTCCCCTTCTCCCCTTGTGGGAGAAGGTGGCCGAGCGAAGCTCGGTCGGATGAGGGGTGTTGGACGGATCGCTACAGCGAAGAAATAAACGCTTAAAATCCCTCAATATTTTTGCGCCGAGTTTCTTCCAGCACCCCTCATCCGGCTCGGCGCTGCGCGCCGATCCACCTTCTCCCACAAGGGGAGAAGGGCCAGGGCCGGCATTGGCTGCCTCAGGCGGCTCCTGGCCGGCCGGCGATTATGGCGCGGCGCACCGACCGGCGCTGCTCGACGGCGTCGGCAAGGCCGTGCAGCACGGTCTCGGTGGTCGCCCAGTCGATGCAGCCATCGGTGATGCTCTGGCCATAGAGGAGCGGCTTGCCGGGCACGACATCCTGCCGGCCGGCGACAAGGTTGCTCTCGATCATGACGCCGATGATGCGCTCGTCGCCCGCCGCGATCTGGCCCGCCGCGTCAGCCGCCACCAGCGGCTGGTTTTCCGGCTTCTTGCTGCTGTTGGCGTGGCTGACATCGATCATCAGCCGCGGCGCCACGCCGATCCGGCCGAGCTCAGCGGAGGCAGCAGCAATGCTTGCCGCGTCGTAGTTGGGCACAATGCCGCCGCGCAGGATGACGTGGCAGTCCTCGTTGCCGGTGGTCGTCGCGATGGCGCTGCGCCCGCCCTTTGTCACCGCCATGAAATGATGCGGCTGGGCGGCGGATTTCACGGCTTCGGCGGCGATCCGCAAATTGCCGTCGGTGCCGTTCTTGAAGCCGACCGGGCAGGAGAGGCCTGATGCGAGTTCGCGATGGATCTGGCTCTCGGTCGTGCGCGCGCCGATCGCTCCCCAGGCGACGAGGTCAGCAATATATTGCGGGGTGGCCATGTCGAGGAATTCGGTGGCCGCCGGAAGGCCGAGATTGTTGACGGCGGAGAGCACGTTGCGGGCCATCCGCAGGCCCTTGTCAATGTTGAAGCTGCCGTCGAGGTCGGGATCGTTGATCAGGCCCTTCCAGCCGACTGTCGTGCGCGGTTTCTCGAAATAAACCCGCATCACGATCTCCAGCCGGTCCGACAGGCTTTCACGCAGCGATGCCAAACGGCTGGCATAGTCTACGGCGGCGGCCGGGTCGTGGATTGAACAGGGGCCGACGACGACCACCAGCCGATCGTCGGTGCCGGTCAGCACGGCGTGGATAGCATTGCGTGACGCGGCAACGGTGCGCGTCGCCGTCAGCGTGCGCGGTATCTCCCGCATCACCTCGTCGGGTGTGCTCAGTTCTCTGATTTCCTTGACCCGAAGATCGTCTGTGGTCGTCAACACGGCTTATGCTCCTGATTGGGGAGACCTGCCGGCTGAAAACAAAAAAGCCGCCAGGTCTGGCGGCTGTTCGGATATTGTTGCTGCAATCTTCAGATCGAGCGCAATCCTCCCGCCGCCAGCGAGCTCATAAAGTACCAATATGTGGCGGTCAGGTTGATCATGAGGGCTGATATAGTCGATGCGGATGCGCTTGTCACGTGCCTGGTGAGGAGGAGGTTTACTCCAGCCATTCGCGATTGGCTGAAGCCCCCCGAACTTCGTCATCCTCGGGTCTGCGCCGCGTCGCTGCGCTCCTTGCTCCGCCCGTGGATGACGAAGCGTTCCGCTAGACTTGCCGGCGTTATTCCGGCGACGACCCGGCGACGCTCTGGTCGTAATCGACCAGCGACCCGGTCATGACGCCGGACTGCGGGCTGATCATATAGCTGATCAACCGGGCAAGCTGTGCCGGCTTCACCAATTGACCCATCGGCTGCGCGGCCTCGGCCCTTTCCAGCCAGTCGTCCGGGGCGTCGTGCCATTTCTTCTGCACGATCGCCTCGCCCTCGGTGTCCATCCAGCCGGGCAGCACCGCATTGCAGCGGATGCGATTGCCGCGATAGGCATTGGCGACATTCTTGGTGAGTGTCGCCAGCGCTCCCTTGCTTGACGAATAAGGCGCCAGGAACGACTGGCCGCAATGCGCCGACATCGACAGCACGTTGACGATCGAGCCCGGTGCCTGGCGCGCCAGCAAATGCGCCACCACGCCCTGCATCAGGAAAAACGGGCCGCGCACATTGGTCTGGAATATCTGGTCGAACAGATCCTCGGAGGTCTCGACCAGCGAGCCGCGAGCCGAGGTGGCAGCGGCGTTGACCAGCGCGTTGACGGAACCAAAATGGCCAATCGCCGTTTCGACCGCACGCTTGCAGTCGGCCACTTTTGAGACGTCGGCGCTGATGAAGATGGCATCGACGCCTGCCCCCTTAAGGATGGCGACAGCCTTGTCGCCCTTCTCCTGCGAGCGGCCGATCAGTGCCAGCGCCCGGCAGCCCTCATCGGCCAGCGCTTCGG
Organism: Mesorhizobium sp. M0768; assembly: GCF_040320195.1. NCBI lineage: Bacteria > Pseudomonadati > Pseudomonadota > Alphaproteobacteria > Hyphomicrobiales > Phyllobacteriaceae > Mesorhizobium > Mesorhizobium sp. M0768. Next base: position 200,774 of record NZ_JAMYPD010000007.1, read on the forward strand.
CGACGGCAAAGCCGATGCCTTGTGCGCCGCCGGTGACGATGGCGCGTGTTTCGGAATTGCGACCGGCTGAACCGTTCATCGCCTTGCTCCTGTGCTTGATAGTCAGATTGTTTTGTCGAGGCGGACGGTCTTGCCTTCCTTGGCCGATTTCAGCGCCGCATCCGCCAGCCTGAGCGCCACCAGCCCGTCCTTGCCGCTCGGCGCCGCCTTCTTGCCTGACGTCGCTGCCGCGATGAAGGCAGCGATCTCGTTGGCATAAGCGTCGAGATAACGGGTCATGAAGAAATCGTGCAGCGGCGGCCGCGTATAGCCCTTCTCATTGGCCAGTTCGATCGACACCGGCCGCTGGTTCTCGGCCGCAATCATGCCTTTCGAGCCATGCACCTCGATGCGCTGGTCGTAACCGTAGGTGGCGCGGCGTGAGTTGGAGATAACGCATTGCTTGCCGGAAGCAGTTTCGAGGATGACGCTGACGCTGTCGAAGTCGCCGGCCTCGCCGATCTTCTTGTCGACCAGCACCGAAGCATGCGCGCTGACCGCCACCGGCTCCTCGCCGAGCAGGAAGCGCGCCATGTCGAAATCATGAATGGTCATGTCGCGGAAGATGCCGCCCGAGCGGCCGATATAGTCGAGCGGCGGCGGGCCGGGATCGCGCGAGGTGATTGTCACCATTTCGACAGTGCCGATGGCGCCGTCGTCGATCGCCTTGCGCACGGCGGCAAAATGCGGATCGAAGCGGCGGTTGAAGCCGACCATCAAGGTGGCGCCGGCCTTGTCGACGACGGCCAGGCAGTGTTCCACCCTGGCGGCGTCGAGGTCGATCGGCTTTTCGCAGAAAATCGCTTTACCCGCTTTGGCGAAGCGTTCGATCAGGTCGGCATGAGTGTCGGTCGGCGTGCAGATGACGACCGCGTCGATATCGCCGGCCTTCTCGATGGCATCGATGCTGCGCACTTCGGCGTCATAGGCAGAGGCCAGATCGGTCGCCGCCTTCTCGAAGGCGTCGGCAACCGCAACCAGCCTGGCCTGCGGATTGGAACCAACGGCGCGAGCATGAACCTTGCCGATACGGCCGGCACCGAGAAGAGCAAAGCGAAGAGGCATGAAGAATTTTCCTTTGAGGATGGTTCGGAAGGGAGGGCGTGTCAGCGCCTGTGGCTCGGCGTTGGCCGTTACGCCGCAAGTTCCGCCTGCCCGGTCTTGGCGCCGGTGATGTAGGAGACGATATCGTTGCCGTCGGTGTCCTGCTTGCGCAAATTGGCGACGATGCGGCCGCGCCGGAAAACGACGATGCGGTCGACCAGGTCGAACACCTGGCGCATGTTGTGAGAGATCAGGATCAGCGGTTCGCCATTCTCCTTCAGCGTGCGGATGATGTTTTCGACCTGCATCGTCTCCTGCACGCCGAGTGCCGCCGTCGGCTCATCCATGATGATGAGCTTGGAAGCAAAGGTCGCGGTTCTGGCAATTGCTACGCACTGGCGCTGGCCGCCCGACATGTGGCGGATAGTATTGGAAAGGTTGGGGATCTTGACCGCTGTGCGGACCAAGGCTGCCTCGGTCGCCTTGCGCATGAACTTGCGATCGAGGATCGAGAAGGGCCCGAGATTGAACAGCACCCGCTCGCGGCCGAGGAACAGGTTCGACGGCACGTCGAGGTCGTCGGCGAGCGCCAGGTTCTGGAACACCGTCTCGATGCCTGCCTCGCGGGCTTCGATGGGGCCGGCAAAATTCACTTCCTTGCCGTCGAACCACATCCTGCCGCTGGTGCGCTGCTCGACGCCGGTGATCTGGCGTACGAAGGTCGATTTGCCGGCGCCGTTGTCGCCCATGATGGCGACATGCTCGCCCTTGCGCAGCTCGAAGTTGGCACCCTCCAGCGCATGGACGCCGCCATAATACTTGGTCAGGTTTTCGGTCCTCAGGACGATGTCCGACATGATCAAGCCCTCATTGCCCGCAGGCGTTGGCGCCACTGGTCGAGAACGACTGCGCCGACGATGATCACGCCTTTGACCATCTCCTGATAATAGGCGTCGAGGCGCAGAAAGGTGAAACCGGAGATGATCACGCCGAAGATCAGCGAGCCTATCACCGTCCCAATAATCGAACCGCGGCCGCCCGACAGAGAGACGCCGCCGATAACCGCCATGGCGATCGCGTCGAGCTCGTACATTACACCCATGCCCGCCTGGGCGGTGAGATTCTTGGAGCTCAGCACCACGGCGGCGAGCGCGGCGAGGACGCCGGCAATGACGTAGACAAGGATCTTGTGGTTGGCGATGTTGATGCCGGACATGCGCGCGGCGTCCTCATTGGAGCCGATTGCATAGCAGTGCTTGCCATATTTGGTGTAACTCAGGATCAGCTGGAACAGCACTGCGAGCGATATGAAAATGATGACCGGCATCAGCCCCTTGCCGATGGCGGCGAAACTCTCGGTCGGAAACGAGATCGGCTGCCCCTTTGACCACCATTTGGCGATGCCGCGGGCGGTGACCATCATGCCGAGCGTGGCGATGAACGGCGGGATGCGCGTGTAGGCGATCAAAGCGCCGTTGACCAGGCCGGCCAGCAGGCCGCAGCCGATCGCGACCAGCACGGGCACGATCACCGGCAGGTCGGTCCAGCCCTGGGCGATGAACATCGCCTTCGGGTTCGGGTTGCCATTGACGGTCGCCACCTGGGCGAAGCTCATGGCTATCATCGCCGTGGCGCCGACGATCGAACCTGAGGACAGGTCGATGCCGCCGGTAATGATCACCTGCGTCACGCCGATGGCAATAATGCCGACGATCGACACCTGCAGGATGATGATCTGCAGCCGCGCTTCGTTGAAGATCGCATCGATATTGTCGCGGGTATTGAAAAGGAAGCTGTCGCCCAGGAAGACCCGGCCGATCAGCTCGAAAGCGCCGACCAGGATGACGAGCGCCAGCAAGACGTTGAATTCGGCCGGCCATGCGCGCCGCTTCGCATCATAGCTGAGCCCGCCGACGCCGTGAGATGTCTGTGCCAATCGTGCTTCCTCCGTCAGCCACGGTCTCCACTCGGCGCTGTTCAGGCCGAGAGGGAAAAAGCGGAGCGGCGCTGTCTTACTTTGGCGCGCCGCTCCGTATCGGACAGGTCCGCCTCAGTTCTTCTTCAGGAACTTGTCGATATTCGCCGGCGTGACCAGCTGGAAGGGGATGTAGACCTTGTGCTCGACCTTCTCGCCCTTCGCCAGCTTGAGCGCTGCGTCAAGCGCGCCGGCACCCTGGCCGGCCGCGTCCTGGAACACCGTCGCATCGAGGTCGCCCGCCTGCATCGCGGCAAGCGCATCCTGGGTAGCGTCGACCCCGCCGACGACAACCGACTTCATGTCGATGTTGGCGGCCTTCATCGCCTGGATGGCGCCGATGGCGCTTTCGTCATTATTGGCGATGACGCCGTCGAACGGCTTGCCGGTCGACAGCCAGTTGGTCATCAGGTTCTGCGCTTCTTCGCGCTTCCAGTTCGACGTCTGCTTGTCGATGATCTTGATGAAGCTGCACTCCGGTGTGGCGATCACGTCATCAATGTCCTTGGTGCGCTGCACCGCTGCCTGGTTCGACAGCTCGCCCATGATCACATAGACATTGGCTTCAGTCTTGCCGGCCTCCTTGAACAGGCGGCAGACCTCCTTGGTCTCGAGCGTGCCGGAATCGGCTTCGTTCGAGGCGACGAAGGCCTGGTTTTCGGGCAGCTTGTCGACGTTGACCGGCTCGCGATTGACATAGACCAGTGGAATCTTGGCAGCGGCGGCTGCGTCCGACATTGCCTGGGTCGCCGAGGTGTCGACCGGGTTGACGATCATGGCGTCGACGCCTGAGGCGGCGAAGTTCTTGATCTGGTCGAGTTGCTTGGCGACGTCGTTCTGCGCATCCTCCACCTGCAGCTCGACGCCGTCCATGCCTTTAGCCTGTTCAATCATGCCGTTGCGCAGCACGGTGAGAAAATTGTCGTCGAACAACGCCATCGACACGCCGATCTTGGCGGCAAAGGCGGACGAACTCATCAGCGCCGCGAACGCGACGCCCAAAAGCAGTTTCTTCATTTTATTTCTCCTCCACATTGGTGTCCGGCTGCACCGATCTACCCGGAATCCCCGATCTCGCAGGGAATTCTCTCCCGATTGCCATTTTTGGTTCCAGAGGCATTTGCCTGAAACAGATCTTCCGGAACGAAAGAACCAAAATGCTCAGATGGTGAAATATTTATTCCATTTCACGTGGGCGTCAAGCGAGATTTCGCCATGAGGAATGGATTTTCGGCATTTCGAGCGCTTTTGGACGGACGCTCAGGCAAGCGAGGCCTGAAAGCATTCTGATAGATTACATCATGTCTGCCGCCGATGACCGCGACGTCAGATGTTTTCTGGCAGATAAATGTCGAAGGGCAGAAAGGTCTGGCCCGGCGCATTCGCAGCGCCGGTCTCGATGGCATGCGCCATCAGCCCGACAAGCTCGCGGCAAAGCGCCGCCAGTGGCGTCGAGATCACCATGGTCAGGAAATTATCTGCCAGCGCCGCGCGGGAGTCGGGCGTGATCTCGTTGCAGACGACCGCCGGCATCTCAGCCGGCTTTGCCTCCCTCAGCGCCGAGATCGCGCCTTCCATGCCGCCACCGGCGACATAGCAACCGGCGAGATCAGGGTGGCGGGCCAGAAGCTCGATCATTGCATCATGCGTGATCTGGTTCGCTTCCAGATTGACCAACGTCTCGAGGAGAGTGAATTCCGGCGCCTGCTCGCGAAAGAAGGAGCGAAAACCGATCTCGCGAAGCTCATGGCCATGGAAGCGATGGCTGCCGACGAAGAGGGCAACCTTGCCAGGTCTCTTCGCGGCCTTCGAGATCATCCAGGCAGCGGTGCGGCCGACCTTGCGATTGTCCAGGCCAACATAGCCCTCGCGAATACCGGACGCAAAGTCGGAAAGCAGGGAGAACACCGGTACGCCATTGGCTTTGAGAGCCTCGACGGCGACCGTCAGCGTCGGGTGATCAGGCCCGACCAGGGCGACGGCCCTGGATTTGGCGGCCAGCTTGCGCATCCGCTCGACGATCTCGTCCGGCGCCAGCGAAGCGGCGAAGTCGATGGTGGCCACGCCGCGAAAGCGCGGCGACTGCGATACCGCCAGTTCAAGCTCGCGGGCAAATTCGCTGTAGAAGACGTCCTCCCGCCTCAACAGCAGGAACCCGAGCCGGTATTCGGGCAATTCATGGCGCATCCGCTGCTTGATCAATCCGGCTGCGTGATAGCCGATGCTGGTCGCGGCCTCATAGACGCGGCGCGCGGTTTCCTCGCGCACCGGCAAGCGGTTGTTCAGCACTCGATCGACGGTGGCAACGCTGACCCCCGAAATGCGCGCCAGGTCGGTGATCGTCGGCCGTTTCGCCATCGCTGCCTCATTCCACTGTTTGGCCCTTTTACACCATTCTGATGGAAAATGATAGAAACTATCTTTGTGATATTGAGCCTATCAGGGCTCGGCGTTATTTTGAACGCTGACCGAATATGATCGAGGCCTCCGCTATGGTGGATATTGGACTCCGAACCGGGAATACGAGCTCCGCAGCAGCGTCCCGACGCGACTACAGCCTGATCGGCCGCGACGCGAAGCTTGCCGTCGAGAGCGGGCTGGCGGCGGCCGAGTGGTATCACACCGACGTGCCGCGCAAGCAGATGAAGGAGCTGATGCAGCGCTCCGACGGCCTGGCGATCCGCGATACCATCATCTGGCTCGGCACCATGATCCTCAGCGGCGCCGGCGCCGCCTGGTTCTGGGGCAGCTGGTGGTGCGTGCCGTTCTTCTTCGTCTATGGCGTCCTCTACGGTTCCTCCACCGATTCACGCTGGCACGAATGCGGCCACGGCACCGCTTTCAGGACGCAGTGGATGAACGACGTGGTCTATCAGGTCGCCTGCTTCATGATCATGCGCAACCCGGTGACCTGGCGCTGGAGCCACACGCGACATCATACCGATACCATCATAGTCGGCCGCGATCCGGAGATCTCGGTGATGCGTCCGCCCGATCTGCTGCGCGTGGTGCTCAACTTCGTCGGCATTCTCGACGCCTGGCATGCGATGAGCGACATGCTGCGCAATGCAGCCGGTATCGTCAGTCCGGCCGAAAGAACCTTCATTCCCGACCAGGAGCAGCCGAAGGCAATTCGCATTGCCCGCATCTGGACGACAATCTATGCCGCGACCATTGCGCTGGCGCTCTATACCGGCTCGTTCCTGCCGCTGATGCTGGTCGGTCTGCCCAGGCTTTACGGTGCCTGGCACCATGTCATGGTCGGCCTGCTGCAGCATGGCGGCCTGGCTGAAAACGTCACCGATCACCGGCTCAACAGCCGCACCGTCTACATGAACCCGATAAGCCGCTTCATCTACTGGAACATGAACTACCACGTCGAGCATCACATGTTTCCCATGGTGCCCTATCACGCGCTGCCCAGGCTGCACGAACTGATCAAGCACGATCTGCCGGCGCCGACACCATCCATCCTGGCCGGCTACCGCGAGATGATACCGGCTTTCCTGCGCCAGCTGCGCAATGAGGATTATTTCATCAAGCGCGAACTGCCGCCGACGGCGCGGCCCTATCGGGAGGATTTCCACAGCGATAACGCTGCTGTTGCGGTGGCTGCTGAATGACAAGCCCATGCCAACGCACCAAACATCGAGGGACCCGTAAATGAGCGACTGGGTCGAGGCCTGTGACGCCGAGGACATCGACGAAGAAGACGTGATGCGCTTCGACCATGGCGGCCGCACCTTTGCCATCTATCGCAGCCCCGACGACGGGTATTTCGCCACCGACGGGCTTTGCACGCATGAGAAGGTGCATCTGGCGGACGGGCTGGTCATGGACGACGTCATCGAGTGCCCGAAGCATAATGGCCGCTTCAACTACAAGACAGGGGCTGCCAAGGGCGCGCCGGTCTGCGTCGATCTAAGAACTTATCCGGTCAAAGTCGACGCCGGCAAAGTCCTTGTCCGGATCGGTTGATGATGACGAAGGGAATGGTCATCATCGGCGCCGGCGAATGCGGCGGGCGCGCCGCCCTTGCGCTGCGCGAGCTCGGCTATGATGGCCCGGTGACGCTGGTCGGCGACGAGCCGCATCTGCCCTATGAGCGCCCGCCGCTGTCGAAAGACGCGATGGTTGCCGACGCGCCCCTGATCAAGGCGATCGCCAGTGAGGCGGTTCTGGCCGAAAGATCGATCAGGCATATCCATTCGGTCCAGGCGGTGGCGATCGTCCGAGAGGCGCATGTCGTGCGCCTCTCGGACGGTTCCGCCCTGGCCTACGACAAGCTCCTGCTGGCGACCGGTTCGGTGCCGCGCAAGCTGCCTATGCCGGGCCTTGGCGGGCGCTGCGTCTACCTCCGGACCTTCAACGACGCGCTGGCCATTCGCGCCCATCTCAGCGCCGGAAATCGCATCGCCATAGTCGGCGGCGGCTTCATCGGGCTTGAGCTTGCCGCGGCGGCACGCAGACTGGGTGCCGCGGTCACCATCATCGAGGCGCAGCCGCGCATCTTGATGCGCGGCGTGCCCGCCGAGATCGCTGGGGTTATCCATCATGCGCATGAAGCGGAAGGCGTGAAAATCCTGTGCGGCGAGGGCATCGCCGCCATTGCCGATGATGGCGCCGAAGTGCGCATCGCGCTCGCCGGTGGACACGACATTGTCGCCGATCTTGCCGTGATCGGCATCGGCGCCGTGCCGGTGACCGGACTTGCCGCGGAGGCGGGGCTGACCGTCGACAATGGTGTTGCCGTCGACGCCGAGCTTCGCACCAGCGACCCGGATATCTTTGCCGCCGGCGATTGCTGTTCGTTTCCGCTCGCCATCTATGGCGGCAGGCGCGTGCGGCTCGAAGCCTGGCGTAATGCACAGGAGCAGGGCGCGCTCGCCGCAAGGAATATGCTTGGCGCCGGCGAGTCCCATGCGGCGGTGCCGTGGTTCTGGTCGGATCAGTACGGCCTGACCTTGCAGATCGCCGGCCTGTCGGACGAAGGCCGCAGCATCGTGCGCCGCGACCTCGGCGACGGCGCCTTCATCCTGTTCCACCTCGCCGAGGACGGCAGGCTGGTTGCGGCAAGCGGCATTGGCCCCGGCAACGCGGTCGCGCGCGACATCAGGCTGGCCGAGATGCTGATTGCAAAGCAGGCAAAGCCGCCGCCGGAAGCGCTGGGCTCGCAGGCGATCAAGCTGAAGTCGCTGCTGGCGGCATGAACGCCGCGCCAAATGTCGAGGTTGGGCGCCGCCCCTCATCTGCCTGCCGGCATCTTCTCCCCGTATAGTGACGGGGAGAAGGGGCTGTCACGAGCGTTGGCGCCCTTTCTGCGGCATTCGAGATTGGCGAAACCATCGGCGCAGGCTTCTTTCTCCCCGTCACTAAACGGGGAGAAATGCCCGGCAGGGCAATGAGGGGCGGCGCCAACGCCCAAGAGTGGGTGAGACCTGAATCTCGACGCTCGCCTTAAAACAGCGCCTTCAGCTCCGGCAGCTTGTCGTTGACCAGCCAGCCATAGTAATTTTCCTCGGGCAGTTTTTCCGGCTCGCCCGCAGCGCGGCGCTTGTCGTTCTCGGCCTTCAGCGCATAGGCGCGCTGTTCGGGGTTGCCGACATTGTAGAGCGTCGACGTGATGCCGGGATTGCCTGAGATGTCAAAGCCGGCAATGCTTCTATAGGCGTCGATCGATTTCCGGATTGTTGCTGCGACATAAGGCAGTGTCAGGTCAGGATCCATGATGGTCTTGTAGACCGCGTTGGGATCGCCGACGTCGAGTTCCGGCAGGCCGGAAACCCTGTGCACGAGGTCGCTCATTTGCAGCGCCGTCAGCGGATTGAGCTGGCCAAGGCCAAAAGTCTGCCCGGCATAATAAGGCTGGAAGAAAGTAGCGCCTAAGCGGTCGTTGGGAAAGCTCTCGCCGTCGACGGTCTTGCCGCGGAACGACCGGTTCCACACCTGTTCGCGGCACTCCCAAAGATCGTAGCTGTCGGACTTCCCTGCGCATTTCGCAAATTGCGGCCGCTGCACGAAATCGGAGATGTCCTCGCCATCATAGGCAAAGGAGAGCTTGCTCGACAGATACGAAATCGCCTTGACGTAGTAGGTCTGCAGCCGGTCGTAGGCATCGACATTGTAGGTGTGCTCGCCGACGATGGCGCCGACGATATGCATTGGGTCGATGCCATAGGCCGCGGCTGCCTGCTTGATCTTGCCGCGCAACTCGGCATCGTTCTGGAGCAGCGCAAAGACTTTGCGGTATTTCGCCTGGAAGGTGGTGTTGGTCGCCTGGGTGCGCCGGCTCGAAGCGCCCGGTATGTCGGGCTGCTCGGTGTTGCGGTTGCCCGGCGGCACCATCGTTGCCGCTTGCGCGGCGAACATGGCTGCCGCCAGCGTCAGCCCCAAAATGACGAGGATCAGTTTTTTCATGCGCCGCCGCCCAAATAGTCGCCGGCAAACTAGGTAATGCTCCACCGGGAGTCGAGAGACGCCTGCACCCGACGGGACGAAAGCTTGCCGGATGCTTCCATTTGGCCACACATCGGGAATGCTGGGCCAAATTGGGGAGGCCGGGAGCAATTCCCCGACCCGCTTCGAGAATGAAGCGTCTCCTACAGGATGAAACGCGACAAGTCCGTGTTTCTGGAGAGGTCGCCGACATGCTTCTCGACATAGGCGGCATCGATGGTCACCGAGGTGCCGTTGCGGTCCGGCGCGTCATAGGAGATATCGTCCAGCACCCGTTCCATCACCGTCTGCAGCCGCCTGGCGCCGATATTCTCGACGCTGGCGTTAAGGTCCACGGCGATGCCGGCCAACGAATCGATCGCGTCATCGGTGAAGACCAGGTCGACGCCTTCGGTCTTCATCAGCGCGATATACTGCTTGATCAGGCTGGCTTCGGTCTCGGTGAGGATGCGGACGAAATCGTCCTTCTCCAGCGCCCGCAGCTCGACGCGGATCGGCAGGCGGCCCTGCAATTCCGGCAGCAGGTCGGAGGGCTTGGCGACGTGGAACGCACCCGAGGCTATGAACAGGATGTGGTCGGTCTTCACCGGTCCATATTTGGTCGCAACCGTGGTGCCTTCGACCAGCGGCAGCAGGTCGCGCTGCACACCTTCACGCGAAACACCGGCACCGATGCCGCCTTCGCGCGAGGCGATCTTGTCAATCTCGTCAAGGAAGACGATGCCGTCATTCTCGGTCGATTCGAGTGCCTTGCGCACCACTTCGTCCTGATCGAGCAGCTTGTCGGACTCGTCGCTGATCAACAGCCCGTAGGATTCCTTGACGGTCGTCTTGCGCAACTTGGTCTTCTTGCCGCCCATCGCCTTCGACAGCATGTCGTTGATGTTGAGCACGCCGATATTGGCGCCCGGCATGCCGGGAATCTCGAAGCCAGGCATGCCGCCATTGCCGGTATCGGCCACTTCGATCTCGATCTCCTTGTCGTCGAGTTCGCCGTCGCGCAGCTTCTTGCGGAAACTGTCGCGGGTGGCCGGGCTCGCCGTCTTGCCGACGAGCGCTTCGAGCACCCGTTCCTCGGCGTTGATGTGGGCACGCGCCTTGACGTCCTCGCGCATCTTCTCGCGCACCAGCCCGATGGCGATCTCGACCAGATCGCGGATGATCTGCTCGACATCGCGGCCGACATAACCGACCTCGGTGAACTTGGTGGCTTCGACCTTGACGAAAGGCGCACCGGCAAGGCGTGCCAGGCGGCGTGAAATCTCGGTCTTGCCGACACCGGTCGGGCCGATCATCAGGATGTTCTTCGGCATCACCTCTTCGCGCATCTGGCCCTCGAGCTGCTGGCGGCGCCAACGGTTGCGCAAGGCAATCGCCACGGCACGCTTGGCGTCTTTCTGGCCGATGATGAAGCGGTCGAGTTCCGAAACGATTTCGCGGGGAGAGAAGGTGCTCATGTCACTAAATTCCACTTTGCCACTGCCGAATGGACTCGAACGGATGCAGCAGCATGATCACGTTGAGTGTCAGATTGTCCCGGATGAGATAGCCGACACCGAATTCGAAGATGAGGGCGAGGGTCACGATCACCCATATAGGAAGCCTTCGCGCCATGACAAACCCCAGCACCATGGCCAGCGTGTCGGACACCGAATTGATGATGCTGTCGCCATAATAGTCGAGCGAGATCGTGCCGGCGCGATAGCGGTCGATGATGAAAGGGCTGTTCTCGAGCAACTCCCAGCCGCCCTCTATCACCACCGCAAAGGCCAGCCTGAGCCCGATCGGCGAGCGCGGGAAAAGGAACCACGCCAGCGCATAGAACAGGAAACCGTGAATGATGTGCGAGAAGCTGTACCAGTCGGAAATATGCTGGGAATTTTCGGAGCTCTGCACAATGCCGTGCCACAGCTTGACATAGCCGCAGGTACAGATCGGCGTCCGCCCCATGCCGTAGAGGACCCCGGCCTGGAAGATGACCAGGCCGAGAACCAGCAGAAGCCCCATTCGCCAGCTGTCTCCGTAGGCCGAGACGGTTTTGTCGCTGGATACGCTCATGCTGCTATTGCCCCTCTTTTGCGTCACCCTGTCCGGCGTCACCCTCTGGGGCATCAATCGCCATCAGCACGGCATCGCCATATTCCGACTTCCTGCGATCGATAGCCCTGAAACCGGCCTTTTCATAGGCACGGATAGCCCGTGCATTGGCGGGGTCCGGGTCGATGATGACGCGCGGCGTACCTTCCTCGAAAAGCTGCTCGACGAACTGCCGGACGATCGCCGAGCCGTGGCCGACCCCGACAAGCCCCGGCACGCCGATCGACAGATCGATGCCGAGCGTGCCGAACGGCTGGTCGCTATAGGGATGGCCGTCCTCCAGATGCGGATCGTAGCTCTGCAAATAGCCGATGGGCTTTCCGTCGAGCTCGATAATCAGCGGCTCGACCGAAATGCTGTCGATATGCTCGCGGATCTCCGCAATCTCGGTCTCTGGGTCGTTCCACCATTCGGCGACATGCGGCTCGGCAAGCCAGCCGGCGATCATCGGCAGGTCCCTCTGGATCACCGGCCGAAAACCATAGCGGAGGCTCCGCTCAGGCGGCATCGAGGGTTTCGACGACGAAGTTGTTGTTTGTGTAGACGCAAATGTCTGACGCGATCTGCATCGCCTTGCGGGCGATCTCCTCTGCGCCCTTGTCGCTGTCCATCAAAGCGCGTGCCGCTGCCAGCGCGTAATTGCCGCCGGAGCCGATGGCCATGACGCCAAATTCGGGCTCCAGCACGTCGCCGGTGCCGGTCAGCGCCAGCGACACCGACTTGTCGGCCACCAGCATCATTGCTTCCAGCCGGCGCAAATAACGGTCGGTGCGCCAGTCCTTGGCGAGCTCGACGCAGGCACGTGTTAGCTGGTCGGGATATTGTTCGAGCTTGGCTTCGAGCCGCTCCAGCAGCGTGAAGGCATCGGCGGTGGCCCCGGCGAAGCCGGCAATGACGTTGCCGCTTTTGCCGATGCGGCGCACCTTCTTGGCGTTGCCCTTCATGATGGTCTGGCCGAGGCTGACCTGGCCGTCGCCGGCGATCACCACCTTGCCGCCCTTGCGCACGGTCAGGATGGTCGTGGCATGCATGGTCAGTTCATTCGACATTTTCTGCTCCGATCAGCACCGATCCCATCGAGGCGATCGGCGCGTTACGAGTGACTTGATCGGCCATATGTATGCATAGGCCGGATGATTGCAAACCGGCCATCCGCCGGGCCGGACTGTGCTCCGCAGCGGTAACTGGCAATCGCCGGATCATGCTGCTAGAAGGCTTTCGTTTTCAGGCATGTGAACGCCTGAACCGTGCAAATCTGAGACAAGGATGAGGTCATGGCGCCCCGTTCCGCCGAGATAAGCCGCAAGACCAGGGAAACCGACATCGCCGTGTCGGTTCAGGTCGACGGCTCGGGTAAATCCGACATTTCGACGGGCGTCGGCTTCTTCGACCATATGCTGGACCAGTTGTCGCGCCATTCGCTGATCGACATGACCGTGAAGGCCAAGGGCGACCTGCACATAGACGACCACCACACGGTCGAGGATACGGGCATCGCGCTCGGCCAGGCGCTGGCCAAGGCGTTGGGCGAGCGGCGCGGCATCATGCGCTACGCCTCGATCGATCTCGCCATGGACGAGACACTGACGCGGGCGGCAATCGATGTCTCCGGCCGGCCTTTTCTGGTCTGGAATGTTTCGTTCTCGTCGCCGAAGATCGGTACGTTCGACACCGAGCTGGTGCGCGAATTCTTCCACGCGCTGGCGCAGAATGCCGGCATCACGCTTCATGTCACCAATCATTACGGCGCCAACAACCACCACATCGCCGAGACCTGCTTCAAGGCCGTGGCGCGTGTGTTGCGTTCGGCGCTTGAGCGCGACCCGCGCCAGCCGGACGCGGTTCCCTCCACCAAGGGATCCCTGAAAGGATAGCGTCATGGCCATCTATGTCGTGATGAAGCCGCCAGGCCGCAGCGAAAGCGTGGACACTACCTTTATCCGTGACGGCTTTGCCTGGCTCGGCTTCCTGGTGCCGCCGCTGTGGCTGGCCTGGCACCGGCTGTGGGTCGAGGCGGCATTGGCGTTTGTCGCCATGGGCCTGCTCTCGATGCTAGGCGAAAGGCTGGACCTAGAAACAACCGGCTCGCTTTTATCCCTGCTTGTCATGCTCTTTGTCGGACTGGAAGGGCAGGGCTTGCGGATCGCAGCCCTGCGCCGTCGCGGCTGGCATGAATGGGGCGTGGTCGAGGCCGACAGGCTCGACGACGCAGACCTCCGCTATGCATTGGAAGCCGATGCTCAGTCGGATGAACAACCGACGGTGCAACGCATCGTCCCAGACGCAGCACATGCCCGGTCGGCGCAGATGGGCCTGGCGCTGGGGCTGAACCATATTCCGGGAAAGCCCTGAGATGAGGGTAGCGATCATCGATTACGGGTCGGGCAATCTGCGCTCGGCCACCAAGGCCTTCGAGCGTGCCGCGCATGAAGCCGGCATTGCCGCCGCGATCGAACTCACCGCCGATGCCGAGCGGGTCAGGACCGCCGACCGCATCGTCCTGCCCGGCGTCGGTGCCTATGCCGATTGCGCCGCTGGACTGCGTGCGGTCGCCGGCATGTGGGAAGCGATCGAGGAGGTGGCGATCGCCAAGGCTCGGCCGTTCCTCGGCATTTGCGTCGGCATGCAGCTGATGTCGGAGCGAGGCCTGGAAAAGACCGTCACAAAGGGCTTTGGCTGGGTCGCCGGCGACGTCAAGGAGATCACGCCGGCCGATCCGACACTGAAGATCCCGCAGATCGGCTGGAACACGATTGACCTGAAGCGCAAGCATCCGCTGTTTTCCGGCATTGCGACGGGTGGCAAGGGACTGCACGCCTATTTCGTCCACTCCTACCATCTCGATGCACGGAAGGAGGATGAGGTGCTGGCGGTTGCCGACTATGGCGGCCCGGTAACGGCCGCTGTCGCTCGCGACAACCTCGCCGGAACGCAATTCCACCCCGAGAAGAGCCAGGCGCTGGGCCTGGCGCTGATCACCAATTTCCTAGGCTGGAGGCCCTGAACCATGAGCAAGAAGGGCTATTGGATGGCAATGGTCGATGTCCGCGATCCCGAGATCTACAAGCGATATATCGAGGCCAATGCCGCGGCTTTCGCGAAATACGGCGCGAAGTTCCCGGTGCGCGCCGGGCGGTACACCAGCCCGGAAGGACCGGCAGGCAATCGGCACGTGCTGGTGGAATTCGAATCCTATGAAAAGGCGCTGGAATGCTACGGCTCGCCTGAATACCAGGAGGCGTTGAAGTACAGGCTCGCCGGCTCGACCGGCCACTTTGTCATCGTCGAAGGCGCCTGAAGGTGTTTCTGTTTCCGGCGATAGACCTCAAGGACGGCAAATGCGTGCGCCTCAGGCATGGCGACATGGCGACCGCCACCATCTACAATGACGATCCCGCCGCTCAGGCGCGCGTCTTCGAAGAGCAGGGCTTCGAATGGCTGCACGTCGTCGACCTCAACGGCGCCTTCAAGGGCCAGAGCGTCAACAGCGCCGCGGTCGGCGCCATCCTGAAGGCGACGAGCAATCCGGTGCAGCTCGGCGGCGGCATCCGCACCCTGGCGCAGATCGAGGACTGGCTCGACCGTGGGCTGGCCCGCGTCATTCTTGGCACCGTGGCGGTCCGCGATCCGGATCTGGTCAGGCAGGCCTGCAAGGCATTCCCGGGCAAGATCGCTGTCGGCATCGACGCCAAGGGCGGTAAGGTCGCGGTCGAAGGCTGGGCTGAGGCTTCGAGCCTCGGCGTCATTGAACTGGCGAGGAAATTCGAGGGTGCCGGCGTCGCCGCCATCATCTACACCGATATCGACCGCGACGGTGTGCTGACTGGCATCAACTGGGACGCCACCATCGATCTCGCCGACGCGGTGTCGATCCCGGTTATCGCCTCGGGCGGGCTCGCCTCGATCTCCGACATCGTGCGCATGACCATGCCCGATGCCCGCAAGCTCGAAGGCGCGATCTCCGGCCGCGCCCTCTACGACGGCCGCATCGACCCGGCCGAGGCATTGGCGATCCTGCGTGGGAAACCGATGGCAGGGAGTGAAACGTGAAGGTCTCGATTATCGTTGCTCCCTACGACAGCGGGCATTATCACGAGGGGTGCGGCCAGGGGCCGGACGCCATCGTCGGCGGTAGGCTGGTCGAAGCCCTGACCGTGGCTGGCCATGACGTCGCCGTCGAAGATATCGGCAAGGTCGGAGACGAGCAGGGGCGCGAAATTGCAACCGGCTTCGCCGTCTGCAACGCCGTCGCGACCAAGGTTAACCTCGCCCGCGATGGAGGACGCTTCCCCATTATCCTTGCTGGAAATTGCCTGACCGCCGCCGGTGCGGTTGCCGGCGAAGCGGCGGATTCGATCATCTGGATCGACCAGCATGGCGATCTCAACACGCCGGAGACGTCGGCCTACGGCTTTCTCGACGGCATGGCGCTGGCGGCGACGCTCGGGCTCTGCTGGCATCCGATGGCGGCAGCAATTCCGGGGTTCCGGCCGATAGACCCGGCGCGCTGCATGCTGGTCGATGCCCGCGACCTCGATCCCGACGAAAAGCGACTGCTGGAAACTTTGCCGATCGTGCGCACCGAATGTGCCGGTGCACTCGATATGATCGGAAAGCTCACGGCGACAGGGACTGTGCGGGCGCATCTGCATCTCGACCTGGATGTCCTCGATCCGGATGTGCTGCAGGTGAACCGCTACGCGCACCCGGGCGGCCCGAGTCCGGAACAGCTGCGGCAGCTTGCCTGCGGACTGGCCAGGTCAATCCCGATTGTCGGCGTGACGCTCTCGGCCTACGACCCGGCCTTTGATTCCCAGTCCGAAGTTCCGCCCGTCGTCGGCCAGCTGCTTGTCGACTTTCTTGCGGCGATCGAGAGGATCTGATGCTGAAAGCCCGCGTCATCCCCTGTCTCGACGTCAAGAACGGCCGTGTCGTCAAGGGCGTCAATTTCGTCGACCTGGTCGATGCCGGCGATCCCGTCGAAGCGGCAAAAGCCTATGACGCGGCCGGCGCCGACGAGCTCTGCTTTCTCGACATCACCGCCTCGTCGGAAAACCGCGAGACCATTTTCGATGTCATCGCCCGCACCGCCGAACAATGTTTCATGCCGCTGACCGTTGGCGGTGGCGTCCGTCAGGTCGCCGACATCAGGAAGCTGCTACTGGCCGGCGCCGACAAGGTGTCGATCAACACGGCGGCGGTGAAGACCCCAAATTTTGTCGCCGAGGCTGCCGACAAATTCGGCAACCAGTGCATCGTCGTCGCTATCGATGCCAAGAAAGTGTCCGCTGCGAGCGAGGCTGATCGCTGGGAGATATTCACCCATGGCGGCCGCGAGAAGACCGGCATCGACGCCGTCGAGTTCGCTCGGCGAGTGGTCGACCTCGGCGCCGGCGAGATCCTGCTGACATCGATGGACCGCGACGGCACCAAGGCCGGCTATGATATAGCCCTTACCCGCGCGGTCGCCGATGCCGTACGCGTGCCGGTCATCGCTTCCGGTGGCGTCGGCACGCTCGACCACCTTGTCGAAGGCATTCGCGACGGCCATGCCGGCGCGGTGCTGGCGGCGTCGATCTTCCATTTCGGCACCTACAGCATCGCCGAAGCCAAGCTGCACATGGCTCAGGCCGGACTGCCGATGCGGCTGGACTCGCCGGGTAATCGGTCCTAGAGCCTTTCCGGCTAAGAAGAGGCTGTAAACGCCGTCATGACCGAGTTCTCGCTCTCCGATCTGGAGAAGATTATTGGCGAACGCGCACGTTCCGGCGATCCGGATTCGTGGACGGCCAAGCTCTTTCAGCGTGGCATGAGCAAGGCAGCGCAGAAACTCGGCGAAGAGGCAGTCGAAACGGTGATCGCAGCCGTCAGCGCCGACCGGGACGCGCTTGTTTCGGAAAGCGCCGATCTCATCTATCATTGGCTTGTCGTTCTCGGCGTAGCGGGCATTCCGCTGAGCGATGTGCTCAACGAGCTTGAACGCCGCACCGGTCGTTCGGGCATCGCCGAAAAGGCGTCTCGGCTGGACCGGGGCTGATCGCTGCGGAGGAACTCGATGGACCAGCTCGCTCCTACCGAGAAGTATTCACCCTATCGTTTCTTCTCGGCCGAGCAATGGTCGCGGTTCCGCGCCGATACGCCGATGACGCTCACCGAGGACGAGGTCCGTCGTCTGCGGTCGCTGAACGATCCGGTCGATCTCCACGAGGTCGAGCGAATCTATCTTTCGATGTCGCGGCTGTTGTCGGCTCATGTCGAAGCCAGTCAACTCCTGTTCAGGCAGCGCCAGGCCTTCTTCAACGCGCTGGACGCGGCCAAGACACCGTTCATCATCGGCATTGCCGGTTCCGTCGCGGTCGGCAAATCGACCACGGCGCGCGTGCTGAAGGAGCTGCTGGCGCGCTGGCCGTCAAGTCCCAAGGTCGACCTAGTCACCACCGATGGTTTCCTGCTGCCGAACGAAGTCCTGCGCCGCAACAACCTGATGGAGCGCAAGGGCTTTCCGGACAGCTACGACGTCGGCGCGCTGCTGCGCTTCCTGTCCGGCATCAAATCGGCGCAGCGCAACGTCCGCGCGCCGGTCTATTCGCACCTGACCTATGACGTCATCCCGGGCGAGTTCCAGACCATCGACCGGCCGGACATCCTGATCTTCGAGGGCATCAACGTCCTGCAGCCGGGCAAGCTGCCGAAGGATGGCAAGATCGTGCCTTTCCTGTCGGATTTCTTCGACTTTGCCATCTACATCGATGCCGAGGAGGCGCTGATCCATCACTGGTATATCGCCCGCTTCATGCGGTTGCGCGAAACCGCCTTCCGCGACCCGGCCTCCTTCTTTCACCGCTATTCGCAACTTTCCGAAGATGCGGCCCGCGCCATCGCCGAGGGCCTGTGGACCAACATCAACCTGAAGAATCTGCGCGAGAATATATTGCCGACCCGCGCCCGAGCCGATCTCATCCTGCGCAAGGGCGCCAACCATCTGGTCGAGGAAGTGGCGCTCAGGAAACTGTGAAATCCCGGGACATTCCTTAAAGTCATCTTAACCCAGTCTTTCTATTGTCGGGCCTGATCTGCGGGCTCGGCAAACAAATGAATGCGCCATTCCTAAACATCGATCGGCCGGCATCTGACCGCATCGCACGTCCGGGCAGCGGCGGCGCAACGATTGCCTTGATCGTGCCTGTCCACAATGAGGAAGGCGCAATTGCTCCATTCCTGAAGGCGGTATGCGAAAGCACCGCGCTGCTGAAGGACAAAGGCGTTGCCCTCGAGTTCATCTTCGTCAACGACGGCAGCAGCGATACGACGCTCGAAAAGCTGATCGAAGCCCAACAAACCGATCCACGCATCCACGTAATCGACCTTTCACGCAATTTCGGCAAGGAAGCCGCGATGACCGCGGGGCTCGACAGCTGCGATGCCGATGCAGCGATCCCGATGGATGTCGATATGCAGGATCCGCCGCATGTCATTCCGCTGCTTGTGGAAAAGTGGCGCGAGGGTTTTGAGGTTGTTCTGGCCAAGCGAGCCAATCGGTCGAGCGACAGCTTTCTCAAGCAGCGCTCCGCCTCGATGTTCTACCGCGTTCACAACTGGATCGCGCAGCAGAAGATCCCGCACGATGTCGGCGACTTCCGTTTGATCGACCGCCAGGTCATCCAGGCGCTGCGGTCTTTGCCCGAACGCCGTCGTTTCATGAAGGGCCTGTTCGCCTGGGTCGGGTTCCGCACCGCAAGCGTCGAATACGTCCGCGATCAGCGCATCGCCGGCCAGTCGAAATTCTCCGGCTGGAAGCTGTGGAACTTCGCGCTCGAAGGCATCACCAGCTTCTCCACCGCTCCGCTTGAAATCTGGACCTATGTCGGCGCGACGATTTCCGCGCTGTCGTTCCTCTACGGCCTGCTGATCGTCGCCAAGACAATGATCTTTGGCGTTGATGTGCCCGGCTACGCCTCCCTGCTGGTCAGTGTTCTTTTCCTTGGCGGCATCCAGTTACTCGGCATCGGCATCATCGGACAATACCTCGGCAGGGTCTACGCCGAGATCAAGCAGCGTCCGATCTATATCGTGCGCCGCAAATATGAGGGAATGAGCTGATGGAGATCGACGCTTACCGACAGATGGCCGCCACCGAAGACGAGCATTGGTGGTTCTGCGGGCGTCGCGCCATCGCCGAGGCGGTCATTCGCAGCATCGGCCTGCCTGAAAACGCGCGCATCGTCGAGATCGGCGCCGGCACCGGCGGCAATATCCGGATGCTGGAGCAGTTCGGCGCGGTGACGGCAGTCGAGATGAGCGACCTCGCGCGCAGGATTGCCTGGGAAAAGACCGGCCGCGACTTCCTCGCCGGACATCTGCCGGACAACATTCCTGTCGCGCCGCAAAGCTGCGATCTCGTCTGCCTGTTCGACGTGCTGGAACATGTCGCCGAAGACGAGGCGTCGCTTGCCGCGATCCGCCAAATGCTGAAACCAGGCGGCAGCGTCGTCCTTACCGTGCCCGCACACCAATGGTTGTGGAGCACGCATGATGTGGGGCTGCATCACATGCGGCGCTATTCACGCAATCTGCTGCGTGAACGAATTGAAAAGGCTGGTTTCACGATCGACCGGCTGAGCTACACAAATGCCGCGCTCTTTCCTGTCGCAGCACTGGCACGACTGGTGGACAGGTTGCGCAGGCCGGCCTTGCCAGCCGGTCATGCCACGCCGCCGAAACCACTGAATGCGGCGATGAAGGCAGTGTTTTCGGCGGAAGGCCGCATCATACCAAATGCAAACCTGCCCTTCGGCGTTTCGCTGCTGGCGGTGTTCCGCAGGGACAGCGCCGTCGAAACCGCTCGCCTCAACGAGAAATTGGCAGCTTGACCGCGTTATGGGCACCGGCTCGTATCGTCGACTATCGCGCTTTGCGCTGATTGGCATTGCGTCGACGCTGATCTACGCCGTTTGCGCTTTCCTGCTGTCGCGTGGACAGGCGACGGCGGCCCTGCCGGCGGCGCTCACATCGTTTGCGGCCTACGCCGTCGCCGCGCTGTTCTCCTACACCGGGCATAAATATTTCACCTTCACCTCGGGCGGCAGCCACGCGATGGAACTGCCCCGCTTCCTCCTGCTCACCGCTTCCGGCCTCGCCGTCGCGATCGCCCTGCCGGCGCTTTTGACCCAGATGCTCGGCATCCCCGCCGCAGTCCCGATCCTGCTTACCTGCATTGCCGTGCCGGTCATCAACTATGTCGTCCTCGGGCGCTGGGTGTTTCGTGGTCTCTAGCGCGCGACCCCTCAATGAACTGCTGCCCGGCGCCAACCGCTTCTCGCCCTTTGCGGGCGTAGCGGGTGCTCCGTTGCTGCTGGCCTGCCTGGTCGTCACATACGCCGTCTGGCTATCCACCGTTGCAATCCCGACCAATGTCGACGTGTCATGGCTTCTGGTCGTCTGCGACCGCCTGCTTGGCGGAGAGCGGCTCAACACCGACATCGTGGAGACGAACCCACCTTTCTCGATCTGGCTCTACATGCCATTCATGCTCCTGGAAAAGCTCACCGGCATACGTGCGGAATTCTGGCTGACGCTTGGCGTCGTTTGCCTGAGCCTGGCCAGTCTTTTCGGTTCCGTCCGTATTCTCGCGCGCGATGAACCGGTCTACCGGCAGCCCCATGCGCTGTGGGCGGCAGCGGCGGCCCTGTTTTTGATCCTGTGTTTCATGCCGGATCAATTCGGCCAACGCGAGCACTTCGCATTGATTGCCATTCTGCCTTGGGTGGCGTTGCAATGCACACGTCAGCGGAACCTGGATTTCAGCGCGGGCTCGCGCCTGGAGCACATGGTCGCGGGTTTCTGCGCGGCGGTCGTGGTCATGGTCAAGCCGCCCTATTTTGTGCTGGCCTTCATGTTGCCGTCGCTCTGTCTTGCGCTTGAAAGGCGGTCGCTGAGACCGCTCTTCGTCGCAGAGAACCTGATGGGCGCTGCGATCGTGGCCGCCTATATCGCGTCCATCGCGCTCTTCGACCGCGCTTACGTCAGCGACGTCCTGCCCTTGGTCAGGGAGGTCTATCTTCCGTTGAGGGCCTCTGCCGCCGATATGCTGGCAAACTGGCCGAAAGTGGTGCTGCTTCTAGCCGCCGCCACCATGCTAGCGGCCGGCGGCCTGAGAAACACGAACTGGGACGTCAGGATTCCGCTCCTGACCGCCCTGGGGTTCATTCCGGCCCTCATCGTCATGGGCAAGGGTTGGCCCAATCACGCGCTGCCGATGGTCGTTGTTGCGACACTTGCATTTGGCATGCAGCTTGTGCGGTTCGGCACATTCGGCAGTGCAGGCATCGTTCGCAAGGCCGCCCTGATCTTCGGCTGCGTGCTGGTGCTGCAAATAGCGGTCAGGGCACAGTACGCGGCGCTGACGACGGATAACGGCCCGATCGCCCGGTCTGTCGCCGCGATCCGCGCAACGGTCGAAACCCCGGCCATCATGTCGATTGCCGACCAGATGCAGGTTGCCCATCCCCTCGCCAGGCTGGTCGGCGGCAGGTTCATATCACGCCATCCGAGCGCCTGGGCGGTCTCCAACGCGGACACGCTCGCCCGCGTCACCGGCGATCTCGAACGGAGACCGGAACTTGAAAGCATCCGCGATCGGGTGATCGGCGAAAACGCCGCCGAGATATCAGCGAAGAAGCCCGATATCGTGCTGTCAGGCTCGCCGGCGTGGACTGCCCTGATGCTGCAGGACAAGCGGATCCAGGTCGCCTTGGCCGACTATCGTCTGCTGCACGCCGAGCCGGAAATCACTGTCTATCTGCGTTACACGGCGCCTGCGCCGCTCCAAACCGATAGAGCAGGAGCCCCCGGAAACCCATGACACGGCTGGATCCAATCGCTCCACTGGACGACATATGGCTCGATCTCGAGAGCCTCGGTGCAACAGCATGAGCGTCTCGAACGACATTGGCGGCTTGAGCCGCTGGCGCGACCGGGATATTGCGGCGCCGCTGCTTCCTAGCCGCAATGTCCTGGCCATTGCCGCAGTCACCGTCTTCTCGATCTTCTGGCAGCGACGTTGGGGGACTGTTCCCGACACTAGCTGGCTGATCACGGTCTGCGAGCGTATGCTGTCCGGTGAGCGGCTCTACTCGCAAATCTACGAGACCAATCCCCCATTCAGCGTCTGGCTCTATCTGCCGCCAGTGGCTGCGGCCAGATGGCTGGGCACCGCGCCGGAAATCCTGGTTGAGGCCTGGACATACCTTGCCGTGCTTATCGGACTTTCGCTCTCGGGCGTGATCGTCAAGCGTGCGAGTTTCACCGAAACTGCATCATTGTTTGCACTGGGGCCAGCGTTTTGCGCAATGTTCGTGGTCTTCCCCGGAAATGCCTTCAGCGAGCGGGAGCATATCGGCATGGCACTTTTCATGCCGCTGCTTGCGCTTCATGCCTGGCGCGCGCGCAGAGACGCAACTGCCCAACCAGACCCCGGGCTCGCCGTACTCGCCGGCCTGTCGGGCAGCATTCTGCTGCTGGTCAAGCCCTACTATGCGATCATGGTGTTGGCGCCGGCGCTGGTCGTTGCAGTGCGCCGGCGCAGTCTGAAATCGATCTTCGCCCTGGAACACTGGGTCATTGGCGGCATCTGCGTTGTCTATCTCAGCACGGTCACGCTGATCCATCCGGAATTTGTGCGCGACATCTATCCCCTCTTGGCGGACGTTTATGCAAAGATCGGCATCTTTTGGCCGATTGTGATCGGCTACGGTTTCTCGTGGTGTTTCCTTGTCTTCCTGATCTGGTGGCTGTGGCCGGCCAGGCGGTTTCCAGAGCTGGCGGCGGTAGCGTTGGCGGCATCGATCGCCGGCATGTTTCCCCTGTTCTACCAAGCCAAAGGCTGGTCTTATCATGCCTATCCCGCGATCTTTTGCGCTGTTGCAGCCATTTTCTGCCTGTCGGCACTGCCCAGGATCGTGCAGCGGCCGTCGAAGCTGTTGACGTTCGTGACGGCTCCTTCGCGAGCTTGGGCATTGGCGGCGGTGGCAATCGCTTTCTTGCCGTACTGGAGCACCCAGAAACCAGGGCCGGCGCTGGTTGCTGCAATTCGCGCCGCCACCGATCGGCCGACCGTAGCGTTGGTCAGTTCGGATATTTCCTCGGGACATCCGTTGAACCGTATGATCGATGGGCAGTTCGTTTCGACCCACGTCAGCGATTGGCTTGGAGCGTTCGCACTTTCCCTGTCCCGGCAGGCAGCTCTCTCGGGTGACACCGCCGAAGCCATGCGTTACCGAGCCATCATGGCGCGCTACGTCGAAAGCAAACGCGAAGAGTTCGTGCGTCTGCGCCCGGATATCGTCGTCTTCAAGAAAAACAACACGATGTGGACAAGCCAACTGATGGGGCATTTTGGCTTTGACGCCATCCTGGCGCACTACCGCATTCTTATCGAGGACGAGACCGAGCGCATCTATCTGCGCGACGATTATGTCCGCCCGGGCCGCCGGCCACCCGAACAGCCTATTTCGGCATCGTCACCCGTCGCAGCGTCAGATTGATGCGGCCGCCACTCCTGAGCAATGCCGAGGTCGACGGGTAGATACGGTCGACGCCGTGAAAGCAGAGCCGCCCTTCGCCGCCAAGCACGACGACGTCGCCGCTCCTCAGCCTGAACGATTTGGTAGCGCCGTCGCGCGTCGTCTGGCCGACCCGGAACAGGCAATCGTCGCCGAGCGACACCGAGACGACAGGCGCGGAGAAATCGCTCTCGTCGCGATCCTGGTGAAGACCCATCTTGGCATCCTGCGAATAGAAATTGACCAGGCAGGCTTCCGGCGGGTGCGCATAGGCAGATACATCCCGCCACAGTTCGAGCAGCATCTCCGGGATCGGCGGCCAAGGCCTTCCGGTCACCGGGTGGGTCGGCTGGTAGCGATAGCCGTGCTCCTTGTCGGTGACCCAGCCCAGCGGACCGCAATTGGTCATGCGCACGCTCATCTCCTTGCCGGTACGCGGCATCGCCGGCACGAACAGCGGCGCGTTCTGCACGATCTGCCTGATATCTTCCACCAGCACTTCCTGCATGGCGCGCGACAGGTAGCCGGGCATATGGCGGACGCCTTTGGGCAGTACGAGCATCGCGTCGCTTAATCCGTTGGTCTGGAGAAATCAGAATGCCACCGTCAAATGAAAACGGCGACCCGAAAGCCGCCTCCGACGGTGGCTGCGCGCTTTAACCGGCGATCTGAGATCGGAAGCCGCTTCGGCTGTCACTCATCCCCGACCCGGCCGCGCAGTTTCTTGATCGAGCCGCGCCCGGCCTTGCTCTTGAGCCGTCTTTCGACCGCGCCTTTGGACGGCCTGGTCTTCTTGCGCGGCGGTGGTGGTGGTTCGGCGGCCTTGGCGACCAGTGCCGTCAGCCGCGCCCGGGCGTCCGCCCGGTTCTGCTCCTGGGTGCGGAAGCGTCCGGCTTCAATGACGATGACGCCGTCCTTGGTGGCGCGCTGGCCGGCAAGCTTGATGGTCCGTTCGCGCACCCGCTCCGACAGGCCAGCCGCATTGGCGGCATCGAAGCGCAATTGCACTGCCGTCGCCACCTTGTTGACGTTCTGGCCGCCCGGGCCGGACGAACGGATGAAGTCCTCGTGCAGGTCGCCCGGATTAATCACCGCATCGTCGGTAATGATGATCTTGTCGTCGGCGTTCATGCCGCACTCATGGCGCGGCAGGCGAAAAAAGAAAAGGCCCGATCGAAGCCGGGCCTTGAAGCATCACCAGGGGCGACGGCTATTCAGCCGCTACCTGCATGCGTGGTGCGGCGCCGAGCACGGTGGCGTCGACATGGGCTTCGAATTTTTCGAAATTGTCGACGAACATGCCGACCAGCCTTGCCGCCTGCCGGTCGTAGGCGGGCTTGTCGATCCAAGTCGATCTAGGGTCGAGAATGGCGCGGTCGACGCCGGCAACCGTCACGGGAACGTCGAAACCGAAATTGGCGTCGGTGCGGAAGTCGGCCGCTTTCAGCGAGCCGTCGAGCGCCGCCGCAAGCAGCGCCCGCGTTGCTTTGATCGGCATTCGCTTGCCGGTGCCGTAGGCGCCGCCGGTCCAGCCGGTGTTGACCAGCCAGCAATCGACGCCGTGGCGGGCGATGAGCTCGCGCAGCAGATTGCCGTATTCCGACGGATGCCGCGGCATGAACGGTGCGCCGAAGCATGTCGAAAATGTCGCTTCGGGTTCCGTAACGCCCTTCTCGGTCCCCGCCACCTTGGCGGTATAGCCGGAGAGGAAATGGTACATGGCCTGCGCCGGGGTCAGCCGCGCGATCGGCGGCATCACACCGAATGCGTCGGCGGTCAGCATGATGATGTTCTTCGGGTGGCTGGCGCGCCCCGTCTTGCTGGCGTTGGGGATGAAGTGGAGCGGATAGGCGCAGCGTGTGTTTTCGGTCAGCCCGCCATCGTCGAAATCCGGCACGCGGCCTGCGTCGAGCGCCACATTCTCCAGCACCGTGCCGAAGCGCTGGGTGGTGGCGAAGATCTCCGGCTCGGCTTCGGCCGAAAGCTTGATCGTCTTGGCATAGCAGCCGCCCTCGAAATTGAAGATGCCGTGCGGTCCCCAGCCATGCTCGTCGTCGCCGACCAGCGTGCGCGACGGGTCGGCCGACAACGTCGTCTTGCCGGTCCCGGAAAGGCCGAAGAAAACGGCCGCGTCGCCGACGGGCCCTTCATTGGCCGAGCAGTGCATCGGCATCACACCTTTTGCCGGCAGCAGATAGTTGAGCACGGTGAACACCGACTTCTTCATCTCGCCGGCATACGAGGTACCGCCGATCAACACGATCATGTGCGAAAGATCGACGGCAATCACCGTTTCGCCGCGCGTGCCGTGGCGGGCGGGATCGGCGCGAAACGACGGCAGGTCGATGATCGTCAAATCGGGCATGAAATGCTCGAGTTCGGCGGCGGCCGGTCGGATGAGCAGATTGCGGATGAACAAGGAGTGCCAGGCAAGCTCCGTGATCACCCTGGTCGGCAGCTTCAGTTCCTCGTCGGCGCCGCCGACCAGGTCCTGCACATAAAGGTCCTTTCCGGCCGCGTGGGCGCGAAAATCGGCAAGCAGCGTATCGAACTGGATCGGCGAAATCGCTTTGTTGTTGTCCCACCATATATGCGGCGCGGTGCTTTCGTCGCGCACCACGAATTTGTCCCTGGGCGAGCGGCCGGTGTGCTGCCCGGTCTCGGCGGCAAGCGCGCCATGCGCGGTGAGTCGGGCCTCGCCACGGCGGATTGCCTCCTCGTAGAGCGCGGCCGCGCCGAAATTATAGCGCACCACGCCCGTGGTTCTCAGGTCGATGCGATCGATTGCACATGCAGGATTGCGTTTGCCGGCTTCCGACATGGGTGTCCCTTCTTCGATTTACCGCGTCTTTACCGGCGAATTCCGGAACCCCCATTGCAGGAGCTAAAAACGTCAAAACCAGAAAAGGCGAATGATATCAAATCATTAATCGATTTAAATATTTTGAAAGTTGTTTAAATCGTTTATATGTGCAAAAACACTGATGGTTGCCCAAAGGATTGGCGATGTTCATTCGTCCAATCCATATCGAGGTACAATTGTAGCCGTCGACATGCCGCGCGTGACAGCGGATACAGCCTGTGCCACATTTTGTACCTAATTTGTCCTGCAAAAGCCCCTTCTCGACGAAAGAAGGGACAGCTCATGAGGGAGCCGCTTGAAATGGCAACAATCGCGCTTGTCGACGACGATCGCAACATTCTGACTTCGGTTTCGATCGCCCTCGAATCCGAGGGTTATCGGGTCGAAACCTACACGGATGGGGCATCGGCGCTGGAGGGACTGGCGGCGCGCCCGCCGAACCTCGCCATCCTTGACATCAAGATGCCGCGCATGGACGGCATGGAGTTGCTGCGCCGGATGCGTCAGAAATCCGACCTGCCAGTAATCTTCCTGACCTCCAAGGACGATGAGATCGATGAACTGTTCGGCCTCAAGATGGGCGCCGACGACTTCATCCGCAAACCCTTCTCGCAGCGTCTTCTGGTGGAGCGCGTCCGCGCCGTGCTGCGCCGCGCCAGCACCCGCGAGGCGGCGGCCAAGGCGCCCAACCAGCAGGCCCGGTCGCTTGAGCGCGGCCAGCTTGTCATGGACCAGGAGCGCCACACCTGCACCTGGAAGGGCGAGCCGGTGACGCTTACCGTCACCGAGTTCCTCATCCTGCATTCGCTGGCACAGCGTCCGGGGGTCGTAAAAAGCCGTGATGCGCTGATGGATTCGGCTTATGATGAGCAGGTCTATGTCGATGACCGCACCATCGACAGTCACATCAAGCGGCTGCGCAAAAAGTTCAAGGCCGTTGATGATGACTTCGAAATGATCGAAACCCTTTACGGAGTCGGATATCGGTTCCGCGAAGCTTGAGTCGAGCGGGAGCTGCTATTCGATGGCAGTGCAAGTAGAGCGAGTGAGACGGTCGGGCGCCGCCAGGCGCCCGCCGCGGATTCTGCCCGCCTTCGTGTCGAAAATTACGGTGCCGATGCGCCGGTTTCTCGGCCATCACATCTTTTCCAGCCTGACGCGGCGTATCCTCTTTCTCAACCTTGCCGGCCTTGCCGTCCTGGTCACCGGCATTCTCTATCTCAATACCTTTCGCGACGGGCTGATCGACGCCCGTGTCGAGAGCCTGATGACTCAAGGCGAGATCATCGCCGGCGCGATCGCCGCCTCGGCGACGGTCGAGACCGATTCGATCAGCATCGATCCGGAGAAGCTGCTCGAGTTGCAGGCCGGCGAAAGCCTCGGCCCGGGCTCCGATCAGCTCGACAACCTCGATTTCCCGATCAATCCGGAACGCGTGGCGCCGGTGCTCAGGCGGTTGATCTCGCCGACGCGCACACGCGCCCGCATTTACGACCGCGACGCCAACCTGCTGCTCGATTCCCGCCATCTCTATTCGCGCGGCCAGATCCTTCGCTACGATTTGCCGCCGGTCGAAGAGGAACAGCCAGACCTTCTGGAGCGCATCCAGAAATTCGTCTTCGATTTCTTCCGCAACAAGCAGCTGCCTGTCTATCGCGAGCAGCCGGGTGGCAACGGCGCCGCGTTTCCGGAAGTGGTCAAGGCGCTTACCGGCAGCCCGTCGACGATCGTGCGGATCTCGGAGCAGGGCGAGCAGATCGTTTCTGTGGCGGTGCCGATCCAGCGCTTCCGTGCCGTTCTCGGCGTGCTGATGCTGTCGACCGAAGGCGGCGACATCGACAAGATCGTCGCGGCCGAGCGCAAGGCGATCCTGCGCGTGTTCGGCATTGCCGCCCTGGTTACCGCCATCCTGTCGATGCTGCTGGCCTCCACCATCGCCAACCCGCTGCGCCGGCTTTCCGCGGCGGCGGTCAGGGTTCGCCGCGGCGTCAAGAACCGCGAGGAAATCCCCGACTTCTCCGACCGCCAGGACGAGATCGGCAATCTGTCGATCGCCGTGCGCGACATGACCAACGCGCTCTACGCCCGCATCGAGGCGATCGAAAGTTTTGCCGCGGATGTCTCGCACGAGTTGAAGAACCCGCTTACCTCGCTGCGCAGCGCGGTGGAGACATTGCCGCTGGCCAGGAACGACAATTCGCGCAGCCGGCTGATGGATATCATCCAGCACGATGTGAGGCGGCTTGACCGTCTCATCACCGATATTTCCGATGCCTCCCGTCTCGATGCCGAGCTGGCGCGGGAAGATGCAGGAACCGTCGACCTCAAGAAGTTCATCACCGATCTGGTCGCCGTCTCGCGCGAGGCCACGCGCAACAAGAAGGCGGTCGAGATCGAATTCAAGGTCGCCAAACTGCCGCAGGGCGTGAAAGGCTACTTCGTCGTCGGTCATGATCTGAGGATCGGCCAGGTGATCACCAACCTGATCGAGAATGCCCGCTCGTTCGTTCCCGAGGAACGTGGCCACATCACCATATCGCTGGCGCGCGCCGGCAAGTTCAACATCGTCACCATCGACGACAATGGACCCGGTATCCGGGCCGATAACATCGACCGCATTTTCGAGCGGTTCTATACCGATCGGCCGGCCGGCGAGGCGTTCGGTCAGAACTCGGGCCTTGGCCTGTCGATATCCAGGCAGATCGTTGAAGCCCATGGCGGCACGCTGAGCGCCGAGAACATCCCGGGCACCAAGCCTGGCGAGATCAAGGGCGCGCGCTTCGTGGTGACGCTGCCGGCGGAAGGCTGACGGATGAATTCCAATCACGCCTGGTCCTATTGTGCAGCCTGAAAATATTCACGGCACCGCGATCCTGATGGGTGATCGCGGCATTCTCATCACCGGACCGTCCGGTTTGGGCAAGACGACGCTGGCGCTCGCCCTGATCGATCATTGCAGCCAGCGTGAGCTGTTTTCCCGGCTGATCGGCGATGACCAGCTCTATGCTGCAGATTGCGACGGGCGGCTGGTCTGCCGCGCACCAGTCAGCATAGCCGGCCTCGTCGAGGTGCCGGGATTCGGCCCCAAACCGATACGGTTCGAGCCAAGCTGCGTGATCGACCTCATTATCCGGCTGGTGCCAGCCGGCAAAATGGCCCGCTTCCAGGAAGACTGCTGCGAACTCGTTGTCGGCGTACCAGTGCCGCGCATCGATCTTGCCGGGCGCAATGTAGCGGCGGCCTTGCCGGCAGTGATGTCGCGCCTGTCAATTGCGCCTTTCCTGTGATCCGATTTCGATTTTTTGCTGCAATGCGTCAAATTGGCTTGGGCCGGCGCAATTTTGGGCTTGTCAACGGGCCTTGCGTCGACAAGATAGCGCTCCCGCCACCTGGAACGGTCGGCGAGCATAAAATGCGCCTGTGAAGCGGCGATGACGGGAGCCACCAAAGAATGATCGGACTCGTGCTTGTAACGCACGGTCAACTGGCCGCCGAGTTCCGCAATGCCGTGGAACATGTCGTTGGGCCACAAGACAATTTCGAGACCGTGGCGATCGGTGCCGACGACGATATGGAACAGCGCCGCCGCGACATTATCGAGGCAGTCGGCCGCGTCGATACGGGATCAGGCGTCATCGTTTTGACCGACATGTTCGGCGGCACGCCCTCTAACCTCGCCATTTCCGTGATGGAATCCGGGCGTATCGAGGTCATTGCCGGCATGAACCTGCCGATGCTGATCAAGCTGTCCAGCGTTCGCAAGGGCGACAACATGACGGCCGCGCTGGATGAGGCGCAGGCTGCCGGCCGCAAATACATCAATGTCGCCAGTCAACTCCTGAGCAGCAAATGAGCGCGCTGTTGCCGGAAAAGGACAAGATCGTTCGCGACTTTCCAATCGTCAACCAGCGCGGCCTGCATGCGCGCGCCTCGGCCAAGTTCGTTCAAATCGCCAGCGGCTTCAACGCCACGGTCCAGGTCGAGAAGGACGGCGTCAAGGTCGGCGGCACCTCGATCATGGGCCTGATGATGCTGGCGGCGAGCCCCGGTTATTCGATACGCGTCACCGCCACCGGCCCGGAGGCCGAAGAGGTCATCGATGCGCTGGAGCAACTGGTTGCTTCCCGTTTCGGCGAGGAGTGCTGACGGCTTCGCCGACGGCACCTGCTACGGCATGTTCGGGCGCAACCTTGCGGCGGTGAAGGAAATCGCATTTTTGCGCGACCGTCGCGTATTTTGTTCTTGCTTTGTGCCGGCAGCTATGCTACTAATTTCGCTATAGTGCCAATTGGCCCCGAAGACCCGCCCGCCGAGGCGGGTTTTTGTTTCCGGCTTTGAAAGTGTTGCCGATCTGAGGTCTGAGGGACGGCCACCTTGGACAGCACCCCTTCTGCGCGCTCTCATGGCCGCCGCCGCTGAAGACATGCACGGATAAAGATTTCTTTATATCCCATTGTCGTCCCACTCCCGATCTGCTAGTCAGGCCGGCAACTCGCGCCCTCCGAAATGCCTTCGGGGCGGGCGCGTCCCGCAATCAATTCGCATCGGAGCACTGCCATGACGGGTAGCAAGGACTATGTGGTCGCTGACATCGCGCTTGCCGGCTGGGGCCGCAAGGAGATCGAGATCGCCGAAACCGAAATGCCCGGCCTGATGGCCTGCCGCGAGGAATTCGGCGACAAGAAGCCGCTCAAGGGCGCGCGCATCACCGGTTCGCTGCACATGACCATCCAGACGGCGGTGCTGATCGAAACGCTGAAAGCGCTCGGCGCCGACATCCGCTGGGCTTCCTGCAATATCTTCTCGACCCAGGACCACGCTGCCGCGGCCATTGCCGAGGCCGGAATTCCGGTGTTTGCCGTCAAGGGCGAGACGCTGGAGGATTATTGGGTCTACACCGACAAGATCTTCCAGTGGGCCGATGGCGGCACCTCCAACATGATCCTCGATGACGGTGGCGATGCCACCATGTACATCCTGATCGGCGCCCGCGCCGAGGCCGGCGAGGATGTGCTGTCCAATCCGGGCAGCGAAGAGGAAGAGATCCTGTTTGCCCAGATCAAGAAGCGCATGCAGGCATCGCCCGGCTTCTTCACCAAGCAGAAGGAAGCGATCCGCGGCGTCACCGAAGAGACGACGACCGGCGTCAACCGGCTCTATCAGTTGCAGAAAAAAGGCCTGCTGCCGTTCCCGGCGATCAACGTCAATGATTCCGTCACCAAGTCGAAATTCGACAACAAATATGGCTGCAAGGAATCGCTTGTCGACGGCATTCGCCGCGGCACCGACACGATGATGGCTGGCAAGGTCGCGGTTGTCTGCGGCTATGGCGACGTCGGCAAGGGCTCGTCGGCTTCGCTCAAGGGCGCCGGCGCCCGCGTCAAGGTCACCGAGGTCGATCCGATCTGCGCGCTGCAGGCGGCGATGGACGGTTTCGAGGTGGTCACGCTCGAAGACGCGGCGCCGACGGCCGACATCGTCATCACCACCACCGGCAACAAGGACGTCGTTACCCTCGACCACATGCGCCTGATGAAGGACATGGTGATCGTCGGCAACATCGGTCACTTCGACAACGAGATCCAGGTGGCCTCGCTGCGCAACCTGAAGTGGACCAACATCAAGCCTCAGGTGGACATGATCACCTTCCCGGACGGCAAGCGGATGATCCTTTTGTCGGAAGGCCGTCTGCTCAACCTCGGCAACGCCACCGGCCATCCGAGCTTCGTCATGTCGGCGTCCTTCACCAATCAGGTGTTGGCCCAGATCGAGCTGTACACCAAGCCCGGTCAGTACGAGAACCAGGTCTATGTCCTGCCGAAGCATCTCGACGAAAAGGTCGCGCGCCTGCATCTCGACAAGCTCGGTGCCCGCCTGACCGAACTGTCCGGCGAACAGGCCGCCTATATCGGCGTCACTCCGCAGGGACCGTTCAAGCCGGAACACTACCGCTATTAACCACGGCGAAACTTGCCACTAGATATTGAAGCCGGGCGATTGACTTTTCGCCCGGCTTTATTTTTGCGCTGATTGATTCTTCACGCCGATTCGCGCAAGCGCTATGGTGCTGATTCGCTGTCCGGGGACGAGGCCCGGGCGCACGCATCAGGGCGGTCTTGCATTCAGGCGGCGAAGAGGACCAAGACATGCCGGGGGATAACCCGCCTTGCGCGGGGCAGGCCGTTTCCGGCGGCCATAACGATTCGATCACGGGCTCCGCTGCCAGAGGCGGCAGCCTTCTATGGCGCGCCGGCAGCCGTGTCGGGGTGCTGCTTGCTTCTTCCGCGCTAGTTGGTCCGCTGCTTGGCTTTACTGCACATGCCCAAACCCGCGTGGCGCAAAAGGCCGGGCTGTCGGTCAGCACGGTCGAGGTCATGCAACTCGCCATGTTCGTCGGCGTCATGGGGGCGGCATTGCTGTCGGCCATCTTTCTGATCCGCGAACGGGCGCGCACCGCGGCGGAAAATACCGAGCTCAGGACCCGTATCGCCGACGTCAATGCCGCGCTGCAGCGCTCGGAGGCGCTGCTCCATTCCCGCGATCAGCGCGTGGTGGTATGGGCGGCCGAGAACAAGAAGCCCGAGCTTGTCGGGACATTGCCGATCGAGAGCGGCGCGCCGGAGGACCGGGCGGCCTTCCTGGCTTTCGGCCGCTGGCTGATGCCGCGTTCGGCGGCTGCACTCGAACATGCCGTCGCGGCACTGCGGGACAAGGCAAAGCCGTTCGATCTGGTCATCGAATCGCAGGCCGGCCAGCCGCTCGAGGTTCACGGCCGCAAGAGTGCGGCGCATGTGCTGGTTCGCTTCGTCTCGCTTTCGGAGACACAGCGAAGCCAGGCCAGGCTGAAGATCGAGAACCAGCGCTTAGCCGCCGACCATGAGACGCTGATCGGTCTTCTGGATGCGCTCAAGATGCCGTCATGGCTGCGTACTGTCGACGGGCGGCTGAAATGGGTCAACCGCGCCTATGCCGAAGCGGTCGAGGCCGAGAATGCCGAAGCGGCGGTCCGCGATGGCAAGGAATTCCTCGGCGGCCAGGCGCGCGACACGATCGCTGCGCAGCACAGGTCGCGCGCGGTCTTTGAACAGACGCTCTCCACGGTCATCGAAGGCGACCGCCGTATGTTTGCCGTGACCGATTTTGCCGGGGCGGATGGTTCGGCTGGTCTTGCCTGCGACATCAGCGCTATCGAGGCCATTCGCGCCGAATATGAGCGGACCATGCAGAGCCACGCCGACACGCTCGATCAGCTCAACACCGCCGTGGCGATTTTCGACACCGACGAGAAATTGCGGTTTTTCAATCAGGCGTTCCAGAAACTATGGGGCCTCGACAGCGGCTTCCTGCACAGCGCGCCGGACAACGCCTTGCTGCTCGACCGCCTGCGCAGCGAAGGCAAGATCGCCGAGCAGCCCGAATGGCGGCGCTGGAAAGAGAGCCTGCTCGGCGCTTACCGCGCGGTTGAATCGCAGGAGCATTGGTGGCATCTGCCGGACGGCAAGACCATTCGCGTCGTCGCCAATCCGCAGCCCAAGGGCGGCGTCACCTGGGTGTTCGAGAACCTGACCGAGAAGATGGACCTTGAAAGCCGCTACCAGACCGCCGTCCGGGTCCAGGGCGAGACGCTCGACAACCTCGCCGAAGGCGTCGCTGTGTTCGGCCCCGACGGCAGGCTGAGACTGTCGAACCCGGCGTTCGCGGCATTGTGGGGGCTGGATGCCGATGCCTCAAAACCCAACGTCCATGTCTCGACGATCCGCGACCTTTGCGACCGCCGTGCCGTCGACAGTCCGTGGGGCGGGTTCGTTGCCGCCATCACCGGCTTCGACGACGAGCGCCGCGACCGCCACGGCCAAACCGAATTGAACAACGGCACCGTTTTGCGCTACGCCGTCATCCCTTTGCCCAACGGCCAGGTGATGATGACCTTCGTCGACGTTACCGACAGCGTCAATGTCGAGCGGGCGCTGAAGGACAAGAATGAGGCGCTGCAAAAGTCCGACCAGATCAAGAACGAATTCGTGCAGCACGTCTCCTATGAGCTGCGCTCGCCACTCACCAACATCATCGGCTTTACCGAGCTTCTTTCACTGCCGTCGACTGGTCCGCTGAACCAGAAGCAACGCGAATATATCGGGCATGTCGGCTCGTCCTCCTCGGTCCTGCTCACCATCGTCAACGACATCCTCGACCTGGCGACGGTGGATGCCGGCATCATGGAACTCGACATTTCCGAAGTTCACATCGATCGAACCATTACGGCTGCCGCCGAACTGGTCGCCGACCGGCTGGAGGAACATGCGATCAAGCTCAGGATCGACGCGGCGGCCGCGCCGAAAACCTTCCACGGCGACGAGATCCGCGTCCGCCAGATCCTCTTCAATCTGCTCAGCAATGCCGCCAATTACGCGCCGGAGGCGAGCACCATAACGCTCGCCTGCCGCCAACTTGCCGACGGCGTGGAATTTTCCGTTCACGATGACGGCCCCGGCATGCCGCCGGACCTGCTTGACTCAGTGTTCCGGCGCTTCGAGCCGCGCACCAATGGCGGCCGCCGCCGTGGCGCCGGGCTCGGCCTGTCGATCGTCAAGAGCTTTGTCGAACTGCATGGCGGCAGCGTCCGCATCGAGACCGGCAGGGATAAGGGCACCACGGTTGTTTGCGCCTTTCCCGACACGCCGTCCGGCATCCGCGCGGCGGCCGAGTAGCGCGTTCGATGGCGGTATTGGTGCTGGAGCGTTTTCTCGCCGACGAGGCTGCGACGGCAAGGTTCGGCGAGGATCTCGCCATGTCGCTGCGCGTTGGCGACGTGCTCGCCCTCAAGGGCGATCTCGGCGCCGGCAAATCGACCTTGGCACGGGCGCTGATCAGGGCACTGGCCGACGATGCCGGGCTCGACGTGCCGAGCCCGACCTTCACGCTGGTCCAGAGCTACGACGCGCGTGTGCCGGTTCATCATTTCGATCTCTACCGCTTGGGCACGGCATCCGAGCTGGACGAGCTGGGCTTCGACGAGGCGCTGACGCAAGGCGCCGCGCTGGTCGAATGGCCGGAGCGGGCAGAGGCATATCTGCCGAAAACCTCGGTGCTGGTCGAACTTCTCCAGCAGGGCGACGGCCGACTGGCGAGACTATCGGGAGAGGGCGCCGCCTTCGAGCGCGCGGCGCGATCGCTGGCAATGCGCGATTTTCTCGGGCAGGCCGGTTGGGGCGAAGCGCAGCGACGATATTTCATCGGTGATGCCTCGGCTCGCTCCTACGAGATCGTCACGCTCGCCGGATTTCCGCCGCGCGTGCTGATGAACTCGCCAAGGCTGGTGCTCGGACCGCCAGTCCGCGACGGCAAACCCTATGCCGAGATCGCTCACACCGCGCAATCCGTTTCGGCGTTCGTCGCCGTCGACCGGGCCTTGCGGGCCGGCGGCGTCAGCGTCCCGGAAATCCATGCCCAGGATCTCGAGCAGGGTTTTCTTCTGCTGGAGCATCTCGGTTCCCAAGGCTTCCTCGACAAGCGCGGCCAGCCGGTGGCCGCGCGTTATGCGGCGGCGGCCGAACTGCTTGCCATGATGCACGGCAAAACATGGCCGGCCCGCATGCAGGCCGGCCCCGGCGTCTTCCACGACGTGCCGCCTTTCGACCGCGACGCCATAATGATCGAGGCCGAATTGCTGGTCGATTGGTATGTCCCGGCGATATCAGGCGCTCCGCCTAGAGAGGCGCTGCGCGCCGGTTACCGCAGCGAATGGAGTGCGGTGCTCGATCGGCTGGAGGGGCGCGAGTACACGCTGATGCTGCGCGACTTTCATTCGCCCAACCTGATCTGGCGCGCTGACCGTTCCGGTCACGACCGCCTCGGCGTCGTCGATGTCCAGGATGCGCTGATCGGTCCGTCAGCCTACGACGTCGCCTCGCTCGCCATGGACGCGCGCGTCACCATCTCACCTGAAATCGAAAAGCACACGCTCGCCGCCTACATCGCCGCGCGACGTGCTGCCGGTGCCTTCGATGAGAACGAATTCCGCGAAAGCTATGCAATCATGGCCGCACAGCGCAATTCCAAGATCCTCGGCATCTTCGTGCGGCTCGAAAAACGCGATGGCAAGCCTTATTATCTGAAGCATCTGCCGCGCATCCGCGACTATCTTCGCCGGGCACTGGCGCATCCGGCGCTGGCCGGGCTGCAGGATTTCTACATCGCCCACGGCTTCCTGGAGGAACGCTCGATTTGACGGCTAAGGATTTGGGCCTGAAGGCGGCGGATGAGCAGCCGATGCCGACGACCGCCATGGTGCTCGCCGCCGGGCTCGGCAAGCGCATGCGGCCGATCACCGACACCATGCCGAAGCCGCTGGTCAAGGTCGCCGGCAAGACATTGCTCGACTGGGGGCTGGACTGCCTAGCCGGAGCCGGCGTCGCCAAGGCCGTCGTCAACGTCCATTACCTCCCGCAACAGATCGTGGACCATGTAGCCCGCCGCAGTGCGCCGAGAATCGTCATCTCGGATGAGAGTAGGGGCTTGCTTGACTCCGCCGGTGGTATCCTCAAGGCATTGCCCAGGTTAGGGGCGCCCTTCTATGTGCTCAACGCCGACACCTTCTGGATCGACAGCGGCGTTTCCAATCTCAGGCGACTTGCCCTTGCATGGGAGGGCGCGACAATGGACATTCTGCTGATGCTTGCGGATCTCCAGTCGGCAACCGGACATAGCGGCGGCACCGATTTCCTGATGGCGCCGGACGGCGCCTTGCGGCGTGCGAACAACGATCCGGCTGGCCTGATCTATGCCGGCGCCGCAATCGTCCATCCGCGCATCTTCAAGGATGCGCCAGCCGGCCCGCTGTCGCTCAACGCCTATTTCGATGCGGCAATCGCCGCCGGCCGCCTGTTCGGCATGAAAATGCAGGGTCACTGGATTACTGTCGGCACACCTGACGCGATCCCGCGGGCGGAAGCAGCGGTCGCCGCCGCGCTTGCCGGCACGCCCAATGCTGTCGGTGAGGCACCCGGCGCTCTTACCGAGTCGAAATGAGCGGCTCCCGCCGCATTTTCTCGATCCCGCCCGGAGCGCCGTTCCTGCCGACGCTGGCCGAGGCGCTGCTTGCGGGGCGCTTAGTTCCCGGCTTCGCCTATGACGGCGATCCGCTGGCGCTGGCCGATCTCACCATCTATGTGCCGACGCGCCGTGCGGCGCGGGCGCTTCGCGGCGTCTTCGTCGATGCTCTCTCGCGCTCGGGAAGCCGCTCGGCGATCCTGCCGGTCATCCGCCCGCTTGGTGAGTTCGATGAGGATGAAGCCGCCTTCGAGGCAGGAGGTTCGGCCGCCATCGACCTTGCGCCGCCGATCGCCGCGGTCGAGCGTCTTCTGCTGCTTGCGCCGCTGGTGCGGGCGTGGAAACGCCGCCTGCCGGCACATGTCGCGGCATTGTTCGACGAGGAGATCGTCATACCGGCCTCCGCCGCCGACGCCATCTGGCTGGCGCGCGACCTTGCACGCCTGATGGATGAGATCGACACCGAAGGCACGGATTGGGCAAGGCTCGCCGACCTTGTAACCGGCAATCTTGCAGGCTGGTGGCAGGTGACACTCGACTTCCTGACCATCGTGACGGAGAACTGGCCGAACCTGCTCGAGGAACGCCATCGTTCCAATCCGGCCGCGCATCGTAATGCCCTGATAAGGCTGGAGGCGGCGCGGCTGAAGCGTAATCCGCCAGCCGGACCGGTGATCGCCGCCGGGTCCACCGGCTCCATTCCCGCCACGGCCGAGCTGCTTGCCGTGATCGCCGGTCTGCCCAATGGCGCCGTTGTGCTGCCCGGGCTCGACCGGGCGTTGGACGAGCCGTCCTTTGCCGCGATCACCACACCGGGCGCGCGCCCAGCCGTGCTTGGCCACCCGCAATACGGCCTGGCAAAGTTGATCGGCAAGATCGGCGTGCCGCGCGCCGATGTCGAGGAGCTTGCTGTTGCGCCGCGACCGCTTGCGCTGCGCGCCGCACTTGTCGGCGAAGCGCTACGCCCGGCGGAGACCACCGAGCTCTGGGCCGAGACGCGCGCCCGCTTTAGGGCCGGCGATATTGCCGAGGCCTTCGCCGAGGTGACGCTTCTCGAAGCCGCCAGCGAACGCGACGAAGCCGTGGCGATCGCCGTCGCGCTCAAACAGGCTGTCGAACGGCCCGGCCAGCGCGCCGCACTCGTCACCGGCGACCGCGCTCTGGCGCGGCGCGTCTCAGTCGAGCTGCTGCGCTTCGGCGTTGCCGCCGACGATTCCGGCGGCACGCCGCTGATCAACACACCAGCCGCCAGCCTGCTCAGGCTGGCGCTTCAGGCAGCCTTCCGCCCGGGCGACCCCGTCGCCCTGCTGTCGCTGCTCAAGCATCCCCTGCTTGGCCTCGGCCTGGAGCGGGCAAGCGTGCGCCATGCGGCCGAAATCGTCGAACTTGTGGCGCTGCGCGGTGGCACAGGGCGTCCGGACGTGGCGTCGCTGCCGCAGCTCTTCGACACCCGGCTCCTCGAATTCGACGGCAGCGGCAATCGCCGCCCACCCTTCTGGTGGCCGCGGCTTTCGGTCAGGCGCATCGAACAGGCGCGCGACCTGCTGATCCGGCTAACGGCCGCGCTGGCGCCGCTGGTTGCTCTTCGCGGCGACGAGAATGCCGATCTTGCCACCCTTGTGCGCGCCAGCGTCGTTGCGCTCGAAAGTCTCGGCCGCGCCGCTGACGGCAGCCCGAGCGAACTCTATGCGGGCGATGCCGGCGAAAAGCTCGCCGAGCTCTTGCGCGAGCTGGTCGCGGCCTCGGTGTCGTTCTCCTTCGCCGCTGACGAATGGCCTGACGTGATGGAGGCGCTGATCGCGCCCGAGACGGTCCAGCCGGCGCAGGGCACCGACAGGAACATCGCCATCTGGGGTGTGCTGGAAGCGCGGCTTCAGGATGTCGACACGCTGGTCGTCGGCGGGCTCAACGAAGGCGTGTGGCCGCGCAAGCCGGAGAGCGACCGCTTCATGTCGCGGCTGATGAAGACCGGCATCGATCTTGAACCGCCCGAGCGGCGCATCGGCCTTGCCGCCCATGATTTCCAGATGGCCATGGGCGCCAAAAAAGTGGTGCTGGCTCGCTCCGGCCGCTCCGGCGATGCACCGTCGGTACCTTCGCGCTGGCTGCAGCGCATCCTTACATTCGTCGGCGAGGACCACGCTGCTGCACTTCGCCGGCGCGGCGACGAACTGCTTGCCTGGGCGCGCGTGCTCGATGCCGGCGAAAAGCAGGACTTTGCGCCGCGGCCGCAGCCGAAACCACCGCTCGCCGCGCGGCCGCACCACTTCTCGGTCACCGAGATCGAAACGCTGCGTCGCGATCCCTATGCGGTCTATGCCAGAAGGATACTCGGCCTGATGCCGCTCGATCCGGTCATTCGCGATCCGGGCGCAGCCGAGCGTGGCACGCTGTTTCACGCCATTCTGCACCTTTTCGCAACGACGGTGGCCGACCCGCGCGCGCTGGAGGCGTTGGATGGGCTTATTGCCGCCGGGCGCTCCTGCTTTGCCGAGGCGGCCCTGCCGGCCGATGTCGAGGCGGTGTGGTGGCCACGCTTCGAAAAGCTTGCCGCCGGCATCATCGAATGGGAGCGCGGCCGGGCCGCAGCCGTGGCACGGCGGTACGCCGAGGAACGCGCCGAAAAGACCGGCGTGGGCCGATCCGGTGTGACCCTGTCCGGCTATGCCGATCGCATCGATCTGCTGGCCGGCGGCATGGCCGACATCCTCGATTACAAGACCGGCTCCTCGCCATCCAAAGCACAGGCGCACACGCTGCTCGCGCCGCAACTGGCACTCGAGGGCGCGCTGCTCAGGCGCGGCGCTTTCAAGGAGCTTGGCGCATGCGAGCCGTCGCAACTGGCCTTCGTGCGGCTGAGGCCGAATGGCGAAGTGTTCGAGGAATCCATCCTCGAATACAACCGCAAGCCGCGAACCGCCGCCGATCTCGCCGAAGAAGCGTGGGCGCGGCTGGAAAAACTGCTGATCCACTACGCCGACCCGGCGACGGGCTATCTGTCGCGGGCGCTGCCGTTCCGCGAGGGCGAGACCGACGGCGACTACGACCATCTCGCC
Organism: Mesorhizobium sp. M0768; assembly: GCF_040320195.1. Classification (NCBI taxonomy): domain Bacteria; kingdom Pseudomonadati; phylum Pseudomonadota; class Alphaproteobacteria; order Hyphomicrobiales; family Phyllobacteriaceae; genus Mesorhizobium; species Mesorhizobium sp. M0768. The sequence continues at coordinate 241,913 of NZ_JAMYPD010000007.1, forward strand.
CGCGTGCTCGAATGGTCCGCCGGCGGCGACGCCGATGACGAGGGAGGGGAGGCATGAAAAAGGCCTACCCCATTCCAAGCGACACTGCCGCGAGCCAGGCAAGCGCATCCGACCCGCGCAATTCCGCCTGGGTGTCGGCCAATGCCGGATCGGGCAAGACCCATGTACTCGCCCAGCGCGTTATCCGGCTGTTGCTGCGCGGCACCGATCCGTCCAAGATCCTATGCCTGACCTATACGCGTGCCGCCGCCGCCAACATGTCGAACCGGGTGTTTTCGACGCTGTCGCAATGGACGGCCCTGGGCGATGCCGAGCTCTCGACACGGATAGAGGCGCTGGACGGCCGCCAGCCCGACCGCGAAACCATGCGCCGGGCGCGGCGGTTGTTTGCCGAGGCGCTGGAAACACCGGGCGGGCTGAAGATCCAGACCATCCACGCCTTCTGCGAATCGGTGCTGCATCAGTTCCCGCTGGAAGCCAATATCCCTGCGCATTTCGAAATGCTCGATCCGCAAATGGAGGCTTCGCTGTTTGCCGCCGCCCGCCGCGACATGATTTCGGGCGGCGTTGCAGGCGATGCGGCATTGTCCGAGGCCTTCGCCACCGTGCTGGAGCGCGGCGGCGAGCATGGGCTCGACGCACTGCTGGCCGAGATCGTGCGCAAGCGCGATGGTTTGCGTGCGTTCATCGCCGCGGCCGGCGGCGATGGTTTTCAGGCGCTGTTCGACGAGTTCCATTTCCGCGCCGGCCAGACGGCCGAAGGTATAGCCGCCTCGGTCTGGCCGCTGCCCGGCTTCCTGCCGGATTATCTCGTCACCTTTTCACGGGCAGCCGAGGCCGCCGATGCGCGCATCGTGCTGAACAATCTGCTGCCATACGCCCGCCTTGCCTTTGCCGAGGAGGATCCGGTACGTCGCCTGAATTTGCTCTCCAAGGCTTTCCTGAGGGCCGACGGCGAGCCTTACGATCCGGCAAAGACGTTTAAAAGGGCATTGCTTCACCGGTTGCCCGATCTTGCCGAACGATATCTGGCGGCGGTCGACGCCATTCTTGAAATCTCCGACCGGCTGGCCTTGTTCAGGATGCTGGAAGGCACGCGTGCGGCGCTGACCATCGCCGACTGGCTGATCGCCCGCTACGAGCAATTGAAGCGCGCGCGCGGCTTCCTCGACTTCAACGACCTGATCACCCGCACGGTCCATCTACTGGCGCGGCCCGACGCCGGCCCATGGGTGCAGTACAAGCTCGACCAGGGCATCGACCACATCCTCCTCGACGAGGCGCAGGACACCAGTCCCGACCAGTGGGAGGTAGTCAAGCGGCTGGCGGAGGAGTTCTTTGCCGGGCTCGGCGCACGCGACGCCGTCCACCGCACCATCTTTGCGGTCGGCGACGAAAAGCAGTCGATCTATTCCTTCCAGGGAGCCGCCCCGGACTCCTTTGCCGACAGCCGGCTTTTGTTTGCCGGCAAAGTCAGATCCGCCGCCGCCGCCTTCGCCGATCTCAAGCTAACCTGGTCGTTTCGCTCGACCGAAGATGTTCTTGCCGCCGTCGACCGGGTCTTTGCCGACCCGAACGTGCGGCGCGGCATCAGCCACGATCCCGATCCGCTCGACCACAAGGCGATCCGCACCGATGCGCCGGGTCATGTCGAGGTCTGGCCGTCGATCGGCGCCAACGTCGTCGACGAACCAGACGATTGGACGCAAGCGGTCGACCATGCCCACGCGCCGGCAGTCCGCGTCGCTGAAAACGTCGCCGCAACGATTGCCGGCTGGATCGGCAACGGTGAGGTCATCGAAGGGCGTGGCAAGAAACTCCGGCCCGGCGACGTGCTGGTGCTGGTGCGCAAGCGCGACCGCTTCGTCCATGCGCTGACACGGGCGTTGAAGCGCCGCGACATCCCGGTGGCCGGCGCCGACCGGCTCAGCCTGCCTGGCCATATCGCGGTGAAGGACCTGATCGCACTCGGTCACTTTCTCATCCAGCCCGAGGACGATCTGTCGCTGGCCGCCGTGCTGCGCAGCCCGATCTTCGATGTCTCGGAAGAGCAGCTTTTCGCGCTTGCTGCGGAGAGGCCATCGAGCGTCTCGCTGATCGCCTCGCTGCGCCGACATGCCGGCGAAAGCGAGGCGTTGGCCGCCGTCGTCAGCCGGCTCGGCACATGGTCGAACGAGGCCGCATTCAAGCCGGTGTTCGAATTCTATGCTGCAGCTCTCGCCCGCGACGGCCTGCGCAAGAAGATGATCGCGCGGCTCGGGCCGGAGGCCGGCGACGTCCTCGACGAATTCCTGAATTTCTGCCTGGCCGAGGAGCGGACCGGCCTGCCGGGACTGGAATCCTTCCTGTCGACGTTGGAAAACGCCGGCCCCGAGATCAAGCGCGAAATGGACCAGACCCGCGACGAGGTTCGCGTCATGACCGTGCATGCCGCCAAAGGCCTGGAGGCGCCGGTGGTATTCCTTGTCGATGGCGGCTCCGCGCCGTTCAGTGACCAGCATCTGCCGAGATTGATGCCGTTCGAAGGCTCGGGCGACTGCTGGGAGGGCAAGGGCTATCTCTGGCGTTCGGCCAGCGATGTCGCAAATGGGTTTTCACGCGCCGCATCGGCCCGCGCCCGCGAGCTCGCCGACGACGAATATCGCCGGCTGCTCTATGTCGGCATGACCCGCGCCGAGGATCGGCTGATCGTCTGCGGCTACCACGGCAAGCGGGCGCCGAATATCGGTACCTGGCATTCGATCGTCAGCCGCGCACTGGTCGGTGCCGCAGAGAGCGAAGAACGCCGGCATCCCGCCACTGGCGAGACCGTGCATCGTTTCCAGGTGACGAAGCTGCCGCCCATGCCACTGGCGGCAGTGAATGAGGCACGACAGGCGGAACGCTTTGCACCACTGCCTGAAACCCTGTTCCAGTCTCTGCCGCCCTTCGAGGAATTGCCGCGGCCGCTCTCGCCGTCCGGCGCCTCGGTGCTGATCGACGAGGCGCGGCAAGCGGTGGCCGACACGCGTTCGCCGGTGCTGGATGCCGACGCCGAGCCCGGCTTTGCCGTCGTGCGCGGGCTGGCGCTGCACAAATTGCTGCAGATGCTGCCCGGCATCGCCGAGGGAACACGCCGGGATGCCGCCGAACGCTATCTGGCAAGAGCCGGCGCGGCATGGCCCGACGACGAGCGCGACAAGGCCCTGGCTGGCGTTTTCAGAATTCTTGCCGACAGCCGCTTCGCGCCGCTGTTTGCGCCAAACTCGCGCGCCGAAGTCGCCATCATGGGCAGCCTGGAGGTGAGGGGCAAACTGCGCTCGATTTCCGGCAAGATCGACCGGTTGGCAGTAACGCCGGACAAGGTTTCGATCGTCGACTACAAGACCAATCGGCCAGCGCCAGCTACGCTCGCCGAAGTGCCGCAAGCCTATGTTCTGCAGCTCGCACTTTATCGCGCGCTGCTTCAGCCGCTCTATCCGGGACGCGAGGTCTCGGCGGCGCTGCTGTTCACCGAAGCGCCGCGGCTGATCGAGCTGCCGGCAGCGGCCATGGACGACGCGCTTGCTAGACTCACGGGAGCGTGACACAACACTTGCTTGAAGACGGACACGATCACCACCACATTTGGTGGGACGAATAAATCGAAAGGATCTCAGCATGGCCACCGTCAAGGTCGACAAGAGCAATTTCCAGGCCGACGTGCTCAACGCCAAGGAGCCGGTCGTGGTCGATTTCTGGGCGGAATGGTGCGGCCCGTGCAAGATGATCGCCCCGGCGCTCGAGGACATCGCCATCGAACTCGGCAGCAAGATAAAGATCGCCAAGCTCAACATCGACGAGAATCCTGAGCTGGCCGCGCAGTTCGGCGTGCGCTCGATCCCGACGCTGATGATCTTCAAGGGCGGCGAAGTCGCCGACATGAAGGTCGGTGCTGCGCCGAAAACGGCATTGTCGCACTGGATCAACGGCAGCCTCGCCTGATCCGATCAAAATTTTGCAGAAAAGCCCGGCCTCGCGCCGGGCCTTCTTTTGCTGGCGTCATTGGTGGGCCGCTCTGGCACTCGCGGCTTGCCGCCCGGTATTCTTCTCTTCTGAATTCAAAGGAGAAGCGATATGACCGGATCCGCCAAGGCCACCGTCTTCATCGACAATGAGCGCGTCATCGTCACCGAATACCGCTTCGCCCCGGGCGACAACACCGGCTGGCACCGCCATGGCCACGACTATGTGATCGTGCCTTTGACCGACGGCAAGGTGAAGCTCCTGACCAAGGATGGCGAATCCTTTGCCGAGATGAAGAAGGGCGCCCCGTATTTCCGCAACGAGGGCGTCGAACATGACGTCATCAGTGCAAACGATGGCGAATTCGCCTTCATCGAGGTCGAGCTGAAGTAGTCCACCAACCATCGGCTGCGCCGCTACAATTGTCCCGGCGAGGCGCGATCACCAATCCGCGACACGATCGCCGCCGACGAATTGTGCGCTTTTTTCAGTGTATTCGAACAGTTCTATCCTCACGCCGTTGGGGTCGCGGATCCAAGCCTGGTAGGTGTCATCGCACGCGCGTTTCTTGGAAGTGACATCAACCCCCTTTGACCTCAGATGGGCGATCGCGGCGTCGATGTTTTCCACTTCGAGGCAGAAGTGGTTGATCTGGTTCAAGTCGCCATAGCTGGCGCCGTCTTTCTGGAACACCTCGACATGGCTACGGCTGCCGCAATTGAGGTAGAAGCCAAAAATCTTCCCGTCGCGCAGGAAATTGAACTGGGTGTCCATGCCGAGGACGTCCCGATAGAAGCTTCGCGTCATCTCCAGGTCATTCGCGAAAATGCAAACGTGTGCGAGCTGCTTTACCTTGATCATGATTGGCTCCTCGCGGTGGTCTGACAAGTTTGGCGTCACCGTGGCCCGGCTGAAGCACGCCTCAAACCGGCGGCGTGCCGTTTTCGGCCAACACCGCGCCGGCCAGGTAAAGTGACCCGCCGATCAGGATGCGCGGCGGCGGTCCGTCCCATGTGTCGCGCAGCAGCATCAGCGCATTGGCGACGGAACTGACCGGTTCAGCCGACAGGCCGGCCTCGATGGCGCGGGTCGCCAGCTCGTCGTTCGGCACGCCCGCGTCGCTCAGGCTCACCGGCACGGTGTAGACATGCCGGACCAGGCCTTTGAAGGCGCGGAAATAGCCGCTCTGGTCCTTGGTGTTGATCATACCCGAGATCAGGAACAGCGGACGCGGGTTCTTTTCCTCCTGCTCGGCCAGCGCCTCGGCGACGACCACGCCAGCGCCGGGATTGTGGCCGCCGTCGAGCCAGATGTCGGCGCCCTTCGGCGCCAGTTCGCTCAGCCGTCCTTGCGGCAGCTTTTGCATGCGGCCCGGCCAGGCAACATTCGCCATCGCCTTCTCGGCAGCGCGGTGGCTGATCTCGAAGCCCGCCGCCTTGACCGCCGCGATCGCCGCCGCCGCATTGGCGAATTGATGGCGCCCCGGCAGGCGCGGCGGCGGCAGGTCCATCAATCCGTCTTCGTCCTGATAGACCATGCGGCCGTTTTCCTCATAGGCAAGGAAATCCTGGCCATAGACGAAGGCGGGGCAGTCGAGCCGCTCGGCGGTTTCGATGAGCACCTGCTGCGCCGTCTCGCTTTCCTGCGCGCCGATGACGACCGGGCATCCGCGCTTGATGATGCCGGCCTTTTCGGCGGCGATCAGCTCGACGCGGTCGCCGAGATAGGCTTCGTGGTCGAGCGACACCGGCATGATCACCGACACGGCCGGCTCGGCGATGACATTGGTGGCGTCGAAGCGGCCGCCAAGGCCAACCTCGAGGATGACGGCATCGGCTGGATGTTCGGAAAACAGCAGGAAGGTGACGGCGGTGAGGATTTCGAAGACGGTGATCTTCTGGCCTTGATTGGCTTTGGCGACGCGGGCGATGGCTTCGGCGAAGACCTTGTCGTCGACCAGCCTGCCGCCGCCATCTGCGGCCAGCCGGTAGCGCTCGTGCCAGTTCACCAGATGTGGCGAGGTGTGGACGTGGACGCGGTAGCCGGCGGCTTCGAGCAGCGCCCGTGAAAAAGCAGCACAGGAGCCCTTGCCGTTGGTGCCGGCGATGTGGATGACCGGCGGCAGCTGGTCCTGCGGATTGCCGAGCCGCTCGAGCAGCCGCGAAATGCGGTCGAGCGAAAGGTCGAAGCCCTTCGGATGAAGCGCAATCAGGCTTTCGATTTCGCGGTCGGCGGCAAGCGTGGTCATGGCGAATCCTAGGCGCGCCGCGGACGGCGCGCAATCGCAGTTCGTGGCGAATGCGTCAGGCGTGCGGCCGGGCTTCGGCCGGAATCACCGACGGCGGCAAGATTTCCGGTTCCTGAGATTTTTGCTCCTCCGGCAGCTTGAGCAGCATTCTCAGCAGCCGTGCAATGGTCTGGCGCATCTCCAGCCGTGACACCACCATGTCGACCATGCCGTGTTCCATCAGATATTCGGCGCGCTGGAAGCCGTCAGGCAGCTTTTCGCGGATGGTCTGCTCGATGACGCGCGGGCCGGCAAAGCCGATCAGGGCGCCGGGCTCGGCAATATGCACGTCGCCCAGCATCGCATACGAGGCGGTGACGCCGCCGGTCGTCGGGTTGGTCAGGACGACGATGTAGGGCAGGCCGGCCTCCTTCAGCCTGTCGACGCCGACCGTGGTCCGTGGCAACTGCATCAGCGACAGGATGCCTTCCTGCATACGGGCGCCGCCGGAGGCCGCAAACAGGATCAGCGGCCGCTTGCGCTGCAAGGCGACCTCGAAACCATGCACGATGGCGTCACCTGCCGCCATGCCGAGCGAGCCGCCCATGAAGGCAAAATCCTGCACCGTCACCACCACCGGCACGCCCTCGACCGTGCCCAGCGCATTGATGATGGCGTCTTCCATGCCGGTCTTGGCCTTGGCATCCCTAAGCCGGTCTACGTAGCGCTTCTCGTCGCGGAACTTGAGCGGATCCTGAACGACCTTGGGGTTTTCCAGCGTCTCGTATTTGCCGTCGTCGAGGAAGAATTTCAGCCGTTCCTTGGCTGATATCTTCATATGGTGGCCGGAGGACGGGATGACGAACTGGTTCTGCTCCAGATCCTTATGGAACACCATTTCGCCGGTCTCGGGATCCTTGATCCACAGGTTTTCCGGCATGTCGGTGCGGCGGCCGAGCATCGAATTGATCTTCGGGCGGACGTAATTGGTGATCCAGTTCATCGCTTCGGCTCCTGTCCTTACGAAGAGTTAGACCATGATCCCGAAAAGTGGAAACCGGTTTTCGCTGGAGATCATGGCCAACCAGAAGATCAAGATTATTCAGCGGCAGCAAGGCGAGCCGCGCGAACCCCTTGCGAAAGCCCGCTGACCAGCGTGGCGACGGCCTCGGCCGGATCGGCGGTCTTTTCGCCCTTCGGCCCCAGCACGTTGGCGACTGCATTGACAATCGCGGTGCCGACAACGACGCCGTCGGCCGACGCGCCGATGGTGCGCGCCTGCTCTGCGGTCTTGACGCCGAAGCCGACACAGACCGGCAGGTCGGTATGGCTCTTGATGCGCTTGACCGCTGCCGCCACCTTGCCGGTGTCGGCCAGCGCCGAACCGGTGATGCCGGTCATCGAGACGTAGTAGACGAAACCCGACGTGTTCTGCAGCACCTTGGGCAGGCGCTTGTCGTCGGTGGTCGGCGTCGCCAGCCGGATGAAATTGATGCCGGCCTTGAGTGCCGGGATGCAAAGCTCCTCGTCCATCTCAGGCGGCAGGTCGACGACGATCAGCCCGTCGATGCCGCTGGCCAGCGCGTCGCTCAGGAAGCGCTCGACGCCGTAGATGTAGATCGGATTGTAATAGCCCATCAAGACGATCGGCGTTTCACTGTCGCCGGCGCGGAATTCCGAGGCCATCTTCAGCGTCTTGACCAAAGTCTGGCCGCCCTTCAGCGCCCGCAGGCCGGCCGCCTGGATCGCCGGGCCGTCGGCCATTGGATCGGAAAACGGCATGCCTAACTCGATGATGTCGCTGCCGGCGCCGGGCAGCGCCTTCATGATCGACAGGGACGTGTCGTAGTCCGGATCGCCGCCCATGAAATAGGTGACGAGTGCCGGTCGCCCCTCGGCCTTCAGCTTTGCCATGCGGCGGTCGATACGGGTGGCCATGATCAGATCTCCATGCCCAGCATATTGGCCACCGTATGCACGTCCTTGTCGCCGCGGCCGGACAGGTTGACGATGACGATCTGGTCCTTTTCCATGTCAGGCACGATCTTCACCGCCTGTGCGATGGCATGGGCCGATTCCAGCGCCGGAATGATGCCCTCGACGCGTGTCGTCAGCTGAAACGCCTCCAGCGCCTCGTCGTCGAGGATCGGCACATAGTCGACGCGGCCGGAATCGCGCAGCCATGAGTGCTCGGGACCGACGCCCGGATAGTCGAGCCCGGCCGAGATCGAGTGGCCGTCCATGATCTGGCCGTCGGCGTTCTGCAAGAGGTAGGTGCGGTTGCCATGCAGCACGCCGGGCGCGCCGGCACTCATCGAGGCGCAATGCTCGATGCCGTCGAGGCCGCGGCCGCCGGCTTCGACGCCGATGATGCGCACCTCACTGTCATCCAGGAAGGGATGGAACAGGCCGATAGCGTTGGAACCGCCGCCGACACAAGCGATGATGGTGTCCGGCAGCCGGCCTTCCTGCTCGAGGATCTGGGCGCGCGCCTCGGTGCCGATCACCGACTGGAAGTCGCGCACCAACTCCGGATAGGGGTGCGGGCCGGCGGCGGTGCCGATCAGGTAATAGGTATCCTCGACGTTGGTCACCCAGTCACGCAGGGCCTCGTTCATGGCGTCCTTCAGCGTGCCGTGGCCGGCCGTCACCGGCCGCACCTCGGCGCCCAGAAGCTTCATGCGAAATACGTTGGGGCTTTGCCGGGCGACATCGGTCGCGCCCATATAGACGATACAAGGAAGCCCGAAGCGCGCCGCGACCGTAGCGGAAGCGACGCCATGCTGGCCGGCACCGGTCTCCGCGATGATCCTCGTCTTGCCCATGCGCTTGGCGAGCAGGATCTGGCCGAGGCAGTTGTTGATCTTGTGCGAGCCGGTGTGGTTCAGGTCCTCGCGCTTGAAATAGACCTTTGCGCCGCCGCCTAGGCCCTTCGCCGAGGACACCTCACGAAGATGCCTGGTCAGGCCTTCGGCGAAATAGAGCTTCGACGGCCGCCCGGCGTAATGCGTCGAGAGATCGGTCAGTTCGGCCTTGAAATCCGGGTCGTTCTTGACCTCGTTCCAGTGCCGCTCCAGCTCAAGGATCAGCGGCATCAGCGTTTCGGCAACGAAACGACCGCCAAAAATGCCGAACATGCCCTGCTCGTCGGGGCCGGTGCGGAAGGAATTCGGTATCGCCGGCTTGTCCATCGCCGATCTCCTGGTCTGTGGTTTGAAGCGTGGTCAGGCGGCGCGGTTGTCGCGTGCTGCCCCGACGGCGCGGAAAAATTGTTCGATCAGCGCCGGTTCCTTGACGCCCGGCGCGCTCTCCACGCCCGAGGAAACATCTATTCCGGGCGGGTTCGCCAGCCGAAAGGCGTCGCCGATATTGCCGGCATTGAGCCCTCCGGAAAGCATGTAATCGACGCCGGCGTCAAGGCCAGCCAGAATGCGCCAGTCGAAGGCAAGACCGTTGCCGCCCGGCAATTCCGAACCCTTAGGCGGCTTGGCATCGAACAGGAAGCGGTCGGCAATGCCGATGAAGGGCTTGACTCGCCCGAGATCGGCGGCCTCGCTGACCGGCAGTGCCTTCATCATCGGCAAGCCGTAGCGGGCCTTCACCTCGGCCACCCGCTCGGGAGGCTCGGCGCCGTGAAGCTGCAGCATATCGGGCTGCATCTTTTCGACGATGTCATCCAGGAACGCATCGCTGGCGTCGACCGTCACGGCAACCGCCTTGGCCTTGCCGCGCGCCGCTTCGCGCAGGCGGCCGGCTTCCGCCGGCTCGACATAGCGCGGGCTTTTGGCAAAGAAAATGAAGCCGACATGGCTGGCGCCGCCGGCCAATGCCGCAGCCAGTGCCTTGTCGGTCTTCAACCCGCATATCTTGATGTCCAGCGCCATGGCGCGGGATTGGCATGAAACGGCCAAAGAGTCGAGAAAAAGCATCCTGTTTGCCGCCAGCGCGGAACGCGCTACCTTGCTAATGTAAGAGCGGAACGCGCTACCTTGCTAATATAAGCGCAACGCTACTTGCTCAGGCACAGAGGCGGGAGAACAAAGATCATGCCGGAAAAGACCGTCGCGGAACTCAGGCAAAAGCTGGCGCAGGCCCATGAGGTCATCGCTCATTTGATGGACAAGGCAGCCTTCAACGGCGCCGAGGCGCACCGGGCGCTGGCTTATTTCAGCAACGAGACCTTCGAGAAGGATTTCCTGCCCTGGCCGCGCCATGTCGATGAGGGGTTGCGGCCGGAGGAGTTGAACGCAGCCAATGACGATTGATCGGCAGTGCAGAATCTATTGAGGCCGGCGCGAAGGATCGCTACAGTTTCCATTTCGTGCCCCTACAAGCATCCTACTCGAACGCGATCGCCTGCAGCGCGCCGCCATTGCGCTTGAGCCAGTCCTTGCAGCGCTCGGTATCCGGGCAAAGCTGCTCGCATAGTTTCCAGAATTTCGGGCCGTGGTTCATCTCCTTGAGATGCGCCACCTCATGCGCGACGAGGTAGTTTATCACCGGCCGCGGCGCCATCATGATGCGCCAGGAAAACGCCAGATTGCCGTCCGACGTGCAGGATCCCCAGCGGCTCGACGTGTCCTTGAAACGGATCGCCTTGGCTCGCTTGCCAATCGCCGCGCTGTGCTTCGTCACCAGCGCCTCGATCTCGCGCTTGGCTTCGCGCTTCAGGAAATCGGCGATGCGGCGCGGCAGATGCACACGCTCGCCATGCACGATCATCAGCGGTCCGCGCTCGTCGCGCGACAGCGTGACGGTTCCGCGTTTCGACGGTTCATGGACGATGCGATGCGGCACACCGCGCACCGGTACCTTGATGCCGGGCCGCACCTGCGGCCGGTTGGGTACCTTGGCCAGCCTTTGCTCCAGCCAGTCCTGATGGCGGTCGAGGAATTTTTCCACCTCGCCGCGGCGCAGCCCCGGCGGCACGGTGATGCGCAAACCGCGGCCGCCGGAATCGATGCGCAGCGTCAGGCGCCGCGCCCGGTCGTTCTCGACGATCTTGAGCGGCAGCGTGCGGCCGGCAACGCAATGCTCGCGCTCCACGACGGGCGTGGACTTGGGTTTCGTCGGGGTGCGGAAGAAGCCGAAGGACATTCCGGGACGATACGTGATTCGAGGGAAACGACTAGAACAAAAAAGAAACGGCGCCGCTGACGCGACGCCGTTGGATTATCTATCTGGGCACGGGACCTTACTCGTCGAGCAGGCCTGGCGTGGAGTTGCCGCCGCGTTTGTTGTTCGTCGTCGAGCCAGTTGACCCACCCGTCGTGGGCGACGTCGACTTGTTGCGGTTGGCCATGAAGCGATCGAACTCTTCCTGGTCCTTGGCGCGGCGCAATTCACGGGCATATTCATCGAACTCGCTCAGCATCTCGTCGAGCTTGCGGCGTTCCTCGGCAAGCCGCTCGAGTTCCTTTTCGCGCCAGTCGTCGAAAGCGACGTTGCCGGTGCGTGCAGAGCCATGGCCCCAGCGCGCGGCCCTGTCGGAACCGCGGCGGCAACCGGCGAAGATGCCGTCGGTGGCGCGGTTGACGTCGCGCTTGAAGCCCTCGAGCCGATCGCCCCAGATGATGTAGGCGAGCATGGCTAAGCCGAGCGGCCAGAACACCATGAACCCGATCACCATCAACGCGATGGTCGCCGGCGTCCAGGCCGGACGGATCAATGCAGATGTGTTCATTTCTTCCAATCCTTCAGTTGGAGGCAGCCAAATCCGGCTGCGTGGAATCGAAATGGGATGAAGAAAACGGCGATTCAAGACAGCAGCCGCCAAAACCGGACAAGCGGCTGAAATGATTATCGCTTTTTGAGCATTTCAAGGAAAAGCACGACCAATCCGGCGATCAGGCCCCAGAACGCCGCACCGACGCCGAACAGCGTCAGCCCCGATGCGGTGACGGCGAAGGTGACGGTGGCGGCCATCCGCTCGTCCTCGTCTTTCAAGGCGATCGACAGTGCATTGGCGAGCGGCGCCATCAGCGCCAGGCCGGCGACCAGCGCGATCAGGCTCTGCGGCAATACGGCGAAGATCGCCACCAGCGAGGCGCCGAACAGGGCAAAGACGAGATAGGCCAACGCATAGAACGGCCCGGTCTTCCAGCGCTCGGCCGGATCGGGATGCACGTCGGGCCCGGTGCAGATCGCCGCCGAAATTGCCGCCAGATTGGTGGTCGAGGCGCCGAGCGGCGCCGTCAGCAGCGAAAACAGGCCGGTGACGCCGATCAGCGGCCCTGGTTCGGGATGATAGCCGGCTGCCCTCAGCACGGCGAGGCCGGACAGGTTCTGCGAGGCCATGGTGACGAGATAGAGCGGCAAGGCGAGGCCGATGATCGCAGTGGCGGTGAACTGCGGCATCACCAGCGTCAAGCTCGAGAGTTCCGGTGCCGGCAGACCGCCGACCCGGCCGGTGAGGAAGGCGGCGAGACCGCCGCCGATCAGCACCAGCAGCACCGAGAGGGCCGGGTTGAACAGGCGGATGACGAAGAACGCCGCAACCAGCGGCAGGATCAGCCAGGGGTCGACGGGAACGGTTTTCACCGCATTGATGGCGAAGGTGACGACGATGCCGGCCAGCATTCCGGACGCGACGGACGCCGGTATTCTGGCGATCAGCTTGGTCAAGGGCCCGAACAGGCCGGTGGTGATCAGCAGGACCGCGGTGACGACGAAGGCACCAACCGCCTCACCCATCGAAAAGCCGGTCGACGCGGCGATCAGCGCCAAGCCTGGCGTCGACCAGGCGGTGATGACCGGCATTTTCGTACGCCAGGACAGCCACAGGCTCTCGATCGCCATCGCCAGGCAAAGCGCCGTCACCCAGCTTGCGGTCTCGACCTGCGTTGCGCCGACCGCCTTGGCGGCGGCAATGACGATGGCCAGCGTACCGCCGAAGCCGACGATCGCCGCCACGAAGGCGGACACCGGAATGGAAATGCGCATGTCTCTATCCCGCCTGCCGCACCATAGCGTCCACCGCCCGCACCAGCATGTCGAGATCCTGCGGCCGCGACAGGCGGTGGTCGCCGTCGGGGATGAGCGACAGCGTGACGTCGTCGGCCGGCAGCAGGCTGACCAGCTTCAGCGCATGGCTCGACGGCACGTCGGGATCGGCCAGGCCTTGCAGGATGTGGACCGGACAGTGCGTGTCGATCGGCCCGGTCATCACCCGGTTGTTGCGGCCGTCCTCGATCAGTGCGCGCGTGTAGATGTACGGTTCGGCGGAATAGTCCGACGGCTCTTCGAAAAAGCCCTTTTTCCTGAGGTTGCGCTTCTGCGCCCCGGTCAGCACCGGCTCCACCAGTTCGAATGTGAAATCGGGCGCCGGGGCCAGCAGCACAAGACCTGCGATGCTGTTTTCGCCCGCCTTGCGCAATTCCTGCACCATGCGCAGCGCGATCCAGGCGCCCATCGAGGAGCCGACCAGGATCTGCCTGCCCTGGGTGAAGCGGCGGAAAACCGCCAGGCTCTCGCCCAGCCATTTCGAGATGGTGCCGTCGGCAAAGGCGCCACCCGATTCGCCGTGGCCGGAATAATCGTGGCGCAGAAAGGCGCGACCTTCTTTGCGCGCCCATTCCGACAACGTTTCGGCCTTGGTGCCCAGCATGTCCGATTTGTAGCCGCCGAGCCAGACGATGCCGGGCTCGGCACCTGTCGCATGCCTGACGGCGATGCTCGTCCCGTCGACGTCCAGAAAGATCGGGGTGGTGGTCATGGTGTATTCCCTCACGCCGGTCTTTTGGCACAGCAAGGCATTCAACGAAAAGTGCTCCGCCACTTTCTTCGCTTGGTGCAGAGGAGCATTCCATCGAGCAGGTGATTTCCTGAGAATGCTGTGCTATTGACTCCGACCGCGCGCTCACCACATTGCGCGTTCGCAATTCTGAACTGAAGAACCCCTTAACGAAACGGCTCAAGGAGACCACGACCATTCGCAGACCTTTCAAAGCAGCGGCGCCCACCAAGGAAGGCCCGCGCTCCAACCGTGACATCCGGGTTCCCCGGGTCCAGCTAATCGACGCCGAAGGCCAGAACCGCGGCGATGTCTCCATCAACGATGCATTGCTGCTCGCCGAAGAGGCGGGGCTCGATCTGGTCGAGATATCGCCCAATGCAGTGCCGCCCGTCGTAAAAATCCTCGATCTCGGCAAGCTGAAATACGCCAACCAGAAGAAGGCGGCCGAGGCGCGCAAGAACCAGAAGGTCATCGAGATCAAGGAGATCAAGATGCGCCCGAACATCGACAGCCACGACTACGAGACCAAGATGAAGGCCGTTCGGCGCTTTTTCGAGGAAGGCGACAAGGTCAAGCTGACATTGCGCTTCCGCGGTCGCGAGATGGCGCATATGGAACTCGGTATGCAGCTTCTGAACAAGGTTCGCGAGGAAGTGGCGCCGATCGCCAAGGTCGAAGCCGAACCGAAGCTCGAAGGCCGTCAGATGATGATGGTGCTGGCGCCCCGCTAAAGCGCGTTGCGCTTTAGTTCTGTTTTGTGCATGTCGTTGTCGCAAAACCGCTGCGCACTTTTGGGCGACGTGCATAAAATCCGCCTGAATCATGTTGCAAGGCGTCCCGGCGATCGGCGGGGCGCCTGTTTTCTTGGCCAGACGCTGCGATCGCCGGCGAGAGCAAAGACGCTCTGGTTCCCTCGACGATCGGATTCCCGACATGGTCAATGACGTCAAGCATTCGGAAGCCAAATATGGGCTGGGCAGCTACCAGCACACGCGCAGGATGGTGCTTGCCGTCGTCGTCGTCGTCCTTTTCGCGATGCTTTTGTTCGGGCAGTCGGTTTTTCCGCCCGATACGCCTGTGCATGAAACGATCGAAATGGTCGGCGTCCTGCTGATCTTTCTCGGCGTTGTCGGACGCTTGTGGTCGACGCTCTATATTGGTGGACGCAAATCCTCCGAAGTGGTGACCGGCGGACCCTATTCGATCACCCGCAACCCGCTCTATGTCTTCT
Organism: Mesorhizobium sp. M0768; assembly: GCF_040320195.1. Lineage (NCBI taxonomy): Bacteria > Pseudomonadati > Pseudomonadota > Alphaproteobacteria > Hyphomicrobiales > Phyllobacteriaceae > Mesorhizobium > Mesorhizobium sp. M0768. Next base: position 257,090 of record NZ_JAMYPD010000007.1, read on the forward strand.
CTACTTTAGCTGCCGCCGGTGTCGGCGCACAGATCGGCTCCATCACCGCCACGATCGGCTTTGGAGCGCTCTGCGCGGGTGCATTTTACATCGTTATCCTGCGCGAGGAGAAATTCCTCAGGCAGGTTCTTGGCGCGCCATACCAGGCCTACCTGTTGAAAGTGCCGCGCTTCTTCCCGAAACTGTCGCTGTATCAGGAAGGCGACACCGGCGGCTTCAAGCCGCGCCTGCTGCGAACCACGCTGCTCGACGGTCTGGTCTTCCTGGTTGCCTTGCCGGCTTTCGAACTGATCGACGGCGCCCAGCAGTCCGGCATATTGCCGGTGCTGTTCCGTTTCCCCTGAGTACGGTGTTGCTGAGTACAGTGTTGCTGGGCACGGGGTGTTGCGCGCGCCCCCGCTTTGACGTATAGGACCGCCGTTCCCAAAAAACCGCCCGGCAGGGCATGCCGTGGCGGTTTCATTTGCTTTTCGGGCTTTGGTCGGCCTGAAGCGAACAAAAAGCGCATTGGTGCGCATATAAACGGAGTAGCAAAATGCCCAAGATGAAGACCAAATCGGCCGCCAAGAAGCGGTTCAAGATCACAGGTACGGGTAAAGTTCTGTCGGCTGCGGCCGGCAAGCGTCACGGCATGATCAAGCGGTCCAACAAGTTCATTCGAAATGCCCGCGGCACGATGGTTCTGGCTGAACCGGATGGCAAGAAGGTCATCAAGAATTTTCTGCCGAACGGCCTCTGAGCATTCGGTCTGGACAGCGTTAAGGAGATCATGACATGGCACGCGTAAAGAGAGGCGTCACCTCGCACGCCAAGCACAAGAAGGTCCTGAAAGCCGCCAAGGGTTTTTACGGCCGTCGCAAGAACACCATCCGCATCGCCAAGCAGGCGGTGGAAAAGTCGCTGCAGTACGCCTATCGCGACCGCAAGAACCGCAAGCGCTCGTTCCGCGCGCTGTGGATCCAGCGCATCAATGCGGCGACGCATGAGCATGGCCTGACCTATGGCCGTTTCATCGACGGTCTCAACAAGGCCGGGATCGAGATCGATCGCAAGATCCTGTCGGACATGGCCATCCACGAGCCGCAGGCCTTCGCCGCACTCGTGGCCAAGGCCAAAGTCGCGCTCGAATACCTGAAGAATACCACGCCGAATGCTTTTGAAAGCGCTGTCGCTTAAGACCAGCGCTTCCCAAGCTATTCGATACTTGATTTGGGAAACCCGCGCTGGCAGGGCTGGCGCGGGTTTTTCTTTGCTTCCAATCGGATCTGGAACATGAGTGACATGGAAACTCTCGAAAATTCCCTGATGGCCGAGATCGCCTCGGCCGCCGACGAGCAGGCGATCGAGGCGGTGCGTGTCTCTGCCCTTGGCAAGAAGGGCTCGGTTTCCGAGATGCTGAAGACACTCGGCTCGATGAGCGCCGAGGAGCGACAGGTCAAAGGCCCGGCAATCAACGGCCTCAAGAACCGCGTCACCGAGGCACTTTCGGCGCGCCGCGCCGAGCTGAAAGATGTGGCGATCACAGCACGGCTTGCCGCCGAGAAGGTCGACGTCAGCTTGCCGGTCAGGCAATCGCCGGCCGAGCGCGGCCGCATCCATCCGATCAGCCAGGTTATCGACGAGATCGCGGCGATTTTCGGCGATCTCGGCTTTGCCATCGCCGAAGGTCCGGACATCGAGACCGACTATTACAATTTCACCTCGCTGAACTTCCCGGAAGGCCACCCGGCGCGCGAGATGCACGACACGTTCTTCTTCCAGCCGGACGAGCAGGGCGAGCGCAAGCTTTTGCGCACCCACACCTCGCCGGTGCAGATCCGCACCATGGAGATGCAGAAGCCGCCGATCCGCATCGTCATCCCCGGCAAGACCTACCGGCAGGATTCCGATGCCACCCACTCGCCGATGTTCCATCAGGTCGAGGGGCTGGTGATCGACAAATCAGCCAACGTCGCCAACATGAAATGGGTGCTGGAGGAGTTCTGCAAAGCCTTCTTCGAGGTGCCGAGCGTCAAGATGCGCTTCCGGCCGTCTTTCTTCCCGTTTACCGAGCCCAGCCTCGAGGTCGACATCCAGTGCGACCGTTCGCGGCCCGGCGAGGTGCGCTTCGGCGAGGGCTCGGACTGGATGGAGATCCTCGGCTGCGGCATGGTCCACCCCAATGTGCTCCGTTACGGTGGCCTCGATCCTGACGAATACCAGGGCTTCGCCTGGGGCATGGGCATCGACCGCATCGCCATGCTGAAATACGGCATGCCGGATCTGCGCGCCTTCTTCGACGCCGATGTCCGCTGGCTTTCGCATTACGGTTTTAGGCCGCTCGACATGCCGACGCTGTTCGGGGGCTTGAGCGCGTGACGACCGGGCCGCAGCAAATCCGCAGGCAGCTCGCCTTCCTGCACATGTCCGACGCGCGGCCGCATAGCTTCAAGTGCAGCGTGCCCAGACCAGACGGAACACAGTCATGAAACTCACCCTCTCCTGGCTCAAGGATCATCTCGAGACCGACGCCTCGCTGGCGAAAATCGTCGAGCGTCTCACCTCGATCGGCCTCGAGGTCGAGCATGTCGACGACCGGGCGAGCCTGGCCCCCTTCGTCATCGCCAAGGTGCTGACGGCGGTCCAGCATCCCGACGCCGACCGGCTTCGCGTGCTGACCGTCGACACCGGCGACGGCAAGCCGCCGGTGCAGGTCGTGTGTGGAGCGCCGAACGCCCGCGCGGGCCTGGTCGGCGCCTTTGCAGCACCGGGCACCTATATTCCTGGCATCGATGTGACGCTGACCGTCGGCAAGATCCGCGGCGTTGAAAGCCACGGCATGATGTGCTCCGAGCGCGAGCTCGAATTGTCCGAGGAGCATGACGGCATCATCGACCTTCCGGCCGATGCGCCGGTCGGTACCAGCTTCGCCGCCTATGCCCATCTCGACGACCCGCTGATCGAGATCAATCTGACGCCGAACCGGCCGGATGCCACCAGTGTCCATGGCATCGCCCGCGATCTGGCGGCGAGCGGGCTCGGCACGCTGAAGAGCGCGCCGATAGAGCCGATCCCCGGCAAGGGCGAGACGCCGGTCAAGGTGACGATCGAAGCGCCAGAGCTCTGTCCCGGCTTTGCGCTGCGCCTGGTGCGCGGCGTCAAGAACGGACCGTCGCCGAAATGGCTGCAGCAAAGGCTTCTCGCCATCGGCTTGAGGCCGATCAGCGCGCTCGTCGATATCACCAATTACGTCACCTTCGACCGCGGCCGGCCGCTGCATGTCTTCGACGCTGCGAAGGTCACCGGCAATCTCGCCGTGCGCCGGGCGCGTGATGGCGAAAAGGTGCTGTCGCTCGACGGCCGCGAATACACGCTGACGCCGGAGATGTGCGTGATCGCCGACCAGGACGGCATCGAATCGATTGCCGGCATCATGGGCGGCGAGCATTCCGGCTGCGACGAGAACACCACCGACGTGCTGATCGAGTCGGCGCTTTGGGACCCGATCACCACCGCCCGCACCGGCCGCACGCTCGGCATCATCACCGACGCACGCTACCGCTTCGAGCGTGGCGTCGACCCGGAAATGATGATTCCCGGTGTGGAGCTGGCGACGAAGCTGGTGCTCGATTTCTGCGGCGGTACGCCGGCGCAAACCGAAGTCGTCGGCTATGCCGGCCATCAGCCGAAGATCGTCTCGTTCCCATTGTCGGAAGTGAAGCGGCTGACCGGCATCGAAGTGCCGCGCTCGACAAGCCTCGACATTCTTGCCCGCCTCGGCTTCAGGCCGGAGGGCACGGGCGATGTCGTCAATGTGGCGGTCCCGTCCTGGCGGCCGGATGTCGACGGCAAGGCCGACCTGGTCGAGGAGGTCATGCGCATCCACGGCGTCGACAACATCGCGCCGCAGCCGCTCGGTTCGCACGATGCGGTCAACGCCAGGATCCTCACTGTGCTGCAGATCCGCACCCGCGCCGCCAAGCGGGCACTTGCCGTGCGCGGCATGATGGAGGCCGTCACCTGGTCGTTCATTCCGGCAAAACACGCCGAATTGTTCGGCGGCGGCCAGCAGGCGCTGAAGCTTGCCAACCCGATCGCCGCCGATATGTCGGACATGCGGCCGTCGCTGCTGCCGGGGCTGATTGCGGCAGCACAGCGCAATGCCGACAAGGGCATCGGCGATGTCGCGCTGTTCGAAGTGTCGGGCACTTATGAGGGCGATGGTGCCGACCAGCAGCGGCGCGTTGCCGCCGGCGTGCGGCGCGGCACCGCCAGGCTCGAGGGCTCCGGCCGCCATTGGGCCGGCAATGCCGGCGCCGTCGGCGTCTTCGATGCCAAGGCCGATGCGATCGCAGCACTCGAAGCCTGCGGCGCGCCGGTCGAGCGGCTGCAGATCGAGGCTGGCGGCCCGGCCTGGTATCATCCCGGCCGCTCCGGCACGATCAAGCTTGGGCCGAAGGTAATCCTTGGCACGTTTGGCGAGTTCCATCCGAAGACGCTGGAGGGGCTTGACGTCTCCGGCCCGCTTTGCGGCTTCGAAGTGTTCATCGATACCGTGCCCGAGCCGAAGGCCAAGCCGACGCGAACAAAGCCGAGGCTTGATCTGTCCGCCTTCCAGGCGGTCAAGCGCGATTTCGCCTTCGTCGTCGACAAGGCGGTCGAAGCCGGCACACTCGTTCGCGCCGCCCTTGCCGCCGACCGGAAGCTGATTTCCGGCGTCTCGGTGTTCGATGTTTTCGAGGGTGCAGCGCTCGGCGCGGCGAAAAAATCGATCGCCATTGAAGTGTCGATCCAGCCGGTCGAAAAGACGCTGACCGATGAGGATTTCGAGGCGCTGGCCAAGCGCATCGTCGATAATGTCGGCAAGCAGACCGGCGGCGTGCTGCGGACGTAAGGGGATGCTCTGATGGACCACAAGCTCTCCATCAACTGGCTGGCAACGCATATCGGGACTGTCGATGGGTTCCTGGACGACCAGGAATGCGCCGATCTGATCGCCGACAGCGAACGGCGTGGTTTTGAGGCAGCCAAGGTAAACAGCGCCGGCGGCGCGAGCGTGATGACGGAACTCCGCAACAACGACCGCGTCGTTTTTGATGACGAGGATCTTGCCGACCTGCTTTTTGCGCGGGCGCGCCCGATGCTCTATCGCGGCCTCGGCGACTGGCGGCTGACTGGGCTGAATGAGCGTTTCCGCTTCTATCGCTACGGGCCGGGCCAGAAGTTCGATTGGCACAATGACGGCTATTTCGAGCGCAATGCCTCGGAGCGCAGCCAGTTTACCTTCATGATCTATCTGTCGGATGGATTTGAAGGGGGCGGAACCTCGTTTCGCGGCGAGATGCCGGGTTATGCCGGCACCAGCCTGGTGGTGAAACCCAGGAAAGGCATGGCGCTGGCCTTCTATCATCCGATCGAACACCGCGGCGACGAGGTGCTGTCGGGGCGCAAGTACGTCATCCGAACGGACGTGATGTACAAGCGCCAATGAAACGCTGTCCGTTCTGCCGCTGAGCTAAATGCACCTGACCCCGCTGGAAGTGTTTTTCGTCAAGGAGTTCTGCCGTTCCGCCGGCGTTTCTCCTGACATGATGCGTGCGCTGAAAGTCAAAGACCGCAGCCGCGATCCTGTAGGGTTCATGACCACAATCGTTGCCTCATCGGTTCCCCCGGAATTGCGCTTTGAGAGTCGAGTGTTCAGTTCGCTTCGGGTAGCGTGCGTTGGACCTGACCAGCTTCTTTGCGGCATGGTGCTGTTCTTCGATGAGATTGAAGGAAAGCTAGAGGCGATCGAAGGCTTTGTGTATGGCGAAGAATGGCCGTCAATCGAGGAGCCAGTCTTCTGGTCCGAGACCGACCGAACAATGAGCCTTGGGCGGGAGGGAAACTAGCCTGCAGAAATGGGCGTCACGACGCCCTTTCCGATAATTGCACAACGCATGGCGCGCTGAGGATCTAGAGGGGTTGCCGGCAGATGGCGAATCGCCGTCCAAGGGACGATGGACCATTTGCGCTATTCAGGGCTGTCTTTCGAGGAACAGCGTGCAGTCTTTCTCGATATCGTCTCGGCCGATCCGCTGGTCGGTGAGACGCTGTCGCGGGTACGGGTGCTAGGCCTGCCGGACTGGCTGGTCGTGTCCGGCGCGCTTTACAACAGCGTCTGGAATCATCTGACCGGGAAGCCCTCGGGGTACGGCATCCGCGATGTCGACCTGTTCTATTTCGATGAGAGCGATCTGTCCTATGAAGCCGAGGACACGGTCATCCGCCGGGCGGCGAAGCAGTTCGAAGGACTGACGCTGCCGGTTGAAGTGCGCAACCAGGCGCGGGTGCATCTGTGGTTTGAGGCGCGCTTTGGCGGTTCCTATCCCAGACTGTCGTCGTCCGCCGAGGCGCTGTCCTATTTCGCTTCGAAAACCCATGCGGTCGGCGTTAGATTCGGCACCGATGGGCAACTCGCGCTCGTGGCGCCGTTCGGGCTCGACGACATCTTCTCGTTTCGCGTTACCCCGAACCGTGCACTGGATAATCGGCAGACGCACGAGATGAAGGGCGCGCGTGCCAGGGAGAACTGGCCGGAGATCAGTGTCGTGCCTTGGTAGGAAATGTCGGCGCGAGGCACCCCCCTCTGCCCTGCCGGGCATCTCCCCCTCAAGGGGCAGGGGAATCGCATATGGCGATTTTGGGGTTGAGTTTAGGCTGAGAAAGGATTCTTTGGAGAGGCAGTTGAGCGAAGGAGCGACTGCCATTTCCTGCCTTGAGAGCTACTTTGGCGCGGTGCCTGATCCACGCGCGCCCAACGCCACGCACCGGCTTGGCGACCTGATCGTGATGATGATCGCAGCAAGCCTGTGCGGCGCCAGCAATGCGACGGAATTTGCCCTGTTCGCGCAGGAGCGCAAGCAGGCGC